>JBBILC010000047.1:0-31507 GCA_037445115.1 Coleofasciculaceae cyanobacterium bin_20 | reverse complement strand
CCTCTAGATCTAACCGGGAGGCTGTTGGCCAGTTCCAGTGTGGCTGGTTACTTGCCTGGTGGCATTATTGAACCGCCCTTGGGGCCTAGCCAAGGGGCCTGGACTGAGATCCTTGACTATGGACCTGGTTGGGGGGCGCAGGTCGATAATTTGACGCTCACGGAAGAGAATGGCCGCTTTTTCGTCGAATTTTCCTATGGTTACATGACCTTTGGTGAGGTGGTGCGCCTAGAAATTGATCCCGCCGATTTTAGTGGTTGGGGCTTTGCCAACCGGGTTCAGTTTGTGGAGGATGAGGGGACTCCCAGCACCGTACAAGTTGATTTTGCAGCAGGGGGCTATGAGCGATCACTGCTCATTTTCGGCGACTTTGTGGGTTCAATTGTGGTGGACTATACCTATGCCGAGCCACGGGCAGAGGCGATAACCAACCCAATGGCTGCCGAAATTCAACCTCCCACCGACCGCAGCGCAACGGGGGTATTTTTCCCAGAAGGGGATACCTATAATGGAGGAACCTGGGATATTTTCGAGCCAACCACTACCGGCTGGTTAGGCATTGATACGGACTTCAAAATTGCCACCCTAGACCAGGACGACTTCTTTTTTGGGTATGGGGAACAACTATTCCTCGAATTCCCCCTCAATTCACCAGCGGTGAGCGATCGGGCCGAGATTCGCTTCGATCGCCGCACCTTTGAGCCATTTGTCTTCGATGATTGGCGTTTTGTTGATTCGGGTACCCAAAGTACCACCGCCAATACCCTAACCGCCGTGATGCTGGGCAGCGTTGTCGCGTCTGGAGGTCCCCCCCTGGCCGAGACCCTAGACATTACCTTTGTTTGAGCAGAGCACCCGTTTCAAAATAGCGATGGAGCCTAGCAAACTGGGCCGCTTAGCGGGATAACTGGGTAAACATCAAGTTTCGCTAGGTTAGTCGCAACGACTAAAGTCGTTGCAGGCCAAAGCCTGCACGACAAGCGTTGTAGGAATAAATATGGACTTCACTCGCTAAGGATTAGAGGTGCTTGTTGTCCGCTGATGTAAGGAATGTAGGGTTTGGGCAATCCGGTCGTCCTGGATCACGTAGGCGCGAAAGGTCTTGCTAGGGGTACTTTGCACAAAAGTGAACGGGTTGCGTTCCGCATTCCCCACAAAAACATCAATATGATTTCCCCGCACCGCACCCCCTGTATCGGCGGCAAAGAAGAAACCATCATGTACGGCCTGATACCCAGAGGGTAGGGTAATGGCCTGTCCCCGTGCGGCTGGGATAAAGACCACCGAGCCGATTGGAATCACCCGACGATCGACGGCGATCGTGCGATAGGGAACCACCTGAAAGGGATGGGCACCATAGCCATAGGGGCCTTCACGGGGAGCAAAACGAACCCGGTTTGTACCCCGCAGAATATGGGCGGGCAACCCTGGAAAGTAGGGCGCACAATTCACCTGTGCCCCAGACCCCAGGCCCGCATAGCCATAGGTTTGGGGTTTACCATTTTCCAGAACTTGCACGCTGCCTTGCATCGCCGCATGACACCAATCCTCATGGGAAAGCTGCGGCCCTAAGGGTTGCCCCTCCGGATTGAGCAGGGCGTACCCATTTTTGACCTGCCGGGAGAGGCGCATATTGTAATAGCTAGCCCATAGACTAAGGGCACGCCCAGAAGGGGTATGGGTCCCCAGGTTAAAGCTAACCCAGGGGAGGGAGTCCCCCAATGTGGTGCGCACGGGGGATGAGGTGACTGCCGACAGTTGATAGGGGGCGAATTTCACCTGCGATCGGGCTAACTGGGGGCAACTAAGGGGCAAGCCGCAGACCAGGAGGATACCTAACATTTGCGGCAGAGAGACCTTTGTTGCCAGACTCTGGGCAGATTGCAACGACGAGAACCGGCGAAATAATGGTAAATCGGGCACAGACGATCGCAGCATGGGGGGTGCAGCAGGCAGGGGAAGGTATCAAGCAGCCATTAGCCAACCAGGCGCAACCCGGCCTCCCAAAACCGAGACGACCCGTAGGAAGTACACGGAAATAGGACCGAGAAGAGGCACAAAGTAGGTTAGGAAAGGAACCATTTTGGCCTAAGAGGATGTTTTTAAAGGAGGATCGTGGTTAAAACCGCCACTACGAACTTCAGCATTGCGTTTGTAGTGGCGACTTTAGTCGCCCAAACGGCCTGTTTCTAGACTTTTCCAACACCCTCTAATATATGAACTGATGTAAGTTGCTTCTAGAATACCATGTCTGCACTCTGCTCCGATCGCGACCTCTAGTGCAGCCCATTATTAATGACGCAACGATTGTAGTGCTGGTCCTAGCCCGCAACGACTAAAGTTGTTACGTCTAAACGGCACCTCGATATAATTTGCGATTGGGGCAGTTGAACGGCCCCAATCGACGGGATAACGTTGCTTGGGAGCGCAGGATGGGTATGTTTCGGTCTGTCCTACAGCACTTCCATACCCGGTGAGGCACAGACAAGGGGCTTAAGCCCCTTGTTCGCAAGGCTTGACAGTACTTCATTAGGGAGGGAACGGCTGTATCGGTGCTCCACCTCGAATTAATTTAGCTCAACCTACTGAGTGACAAGGATGACGATCACCTGTTAGGCGCGTTCTGCGAGTTCTAGCCATCTTTCGGTTGCCCGATCGATGGTTTCGGCTAAGTCGGCCAACTGGGCTGCTAGGGTTTGCAATTCTGTAAAATTACTCGGCGGGTCGGTATAGAGGCGTTCTTCTAGGGATGCCTTCTCGGCTTCTAAATTGGGAATCTCGGTCTCCAAACGTTCATATTCCTGGCGTTCCTTATAGGACAATTTACGGGACTTGAGGTGAGAGTCTGGAAGAACGGCATTAAGATTAGTTTCAGGTACGGATTTCGCCTTCGGGACGGTTGCTTTTGCTATGGGCTGAGTCGTTTCTATGGCCGCAGCTTGTTTATAGTCTAAATAAATGGAATAGTTGCCTGGATACTCTCGGATTTGACCCTCATCTTCAAAAGCAAAGATTTTATCCACCGTGCGATCGAGGAAATAACGATCGTGAGAAACCACAATCACACAGCCATTAAAATCTTCTAAATATTCCTCTAAAACCGATAGGGTCTGCACATCGAGATCATTCGTCGGTTCATCCAGGATCAGGACATTCGGCGCAGCCATCAATACCCGCAGGAGGAATAGGCGTCGTCGTTCCCCCCCGGATAGTTTATGAATGGGGGCATATTGCTGGTTAGGCGGAAACAAAAAGCGCTCTAGCATTTGTGAAGCGGTGATCACGCTCCCATCCATTGTCTTTACCAATTCAGCGACCCCCTTGAGATAATCAATCACGCGCTGATTTTCATTGACACTCAGATCATCGGAATGCTGATCAAAATAGCCAAACTTAACCGTAACCCCAATCTCACGTTGCCCGGAATCAGGTTCTATTCGTCCCGTAATGATATCCATTAGGGTTGATTTCCCAATCCCATTGGGACCAATGATGCCCACCCGATCTTCAGGATTAAAGGTATAGGTAAAGTCCTGAATTAGGGGACGATCGCCATAGACTTTGGTAATAGCCTCTAGCTCAATCACCTTTTTCCCAATCCGTCGTCCGACGGTGGAAATATTGACCTTGCCCTGGGCTTGCTTAAATTCTGTTGCCTGCATGGCGTGGATGCGATCGATGCGGGCCTTCTGTTTCGTACTGCGGGCCTTGGGACCCCGTTTCAGCCACTCTAACTCCCGTCGTAGAATCCCGGCGTGTTTATGTTGCTGACTGACGGCAGTTTCCGCCTGTTCTGCCTTTTTCTCTAGATAGTACGCATAGTTACCCGCATAGGCATACAAATCACCCCGATCGATTTCCAAGATGCGGTTCGTCACCTGATCCAAAAAATAGCGATCGTGGGTAATCAATAAGAGTGCCCCGCGATACCGCCGGAGATAGCTTTGTAGCCATTCTACGGAAAGGGCATCCAGATGGTTAGTCGGTTCATCCATCAGCAACACATCCGGTTCCGCCAGTAGGGCAGCCGCGATCGCGATCCGTTTGCGATACCCGCCTGACAGGGTGCCGACCCGGGCGGTAAAGTCTTCAATCCCTAACTTCGTCAGAATGACCTTGGCATTGGTTTCCAGGTCCCAGCCCCCGGTTGCGTCCAGCCGTTGCGATAGCTGGGTCAACTGGGCCATCAGCATCTCCGTATTCCCCTGCCCGTGGGCCAACTGGTGGGAAACCGCCTCATACTCCCGCACCAGGGTCATCTGTTCCCCACTGTCGGCAAATACCTGTTCTAAAACCGTGCGCTCCTCATCCAGGGCAGGCTGTTGCGGCAAATAGATGACCCTGGCTGCCGTATTTACCCAGCGATCGCCGCCATCAATCGGCTCTAGACCCGCAATGATTTTGAGCAATGTGGATTTACCGGAGCCATTCACCCCGATCAGGCCCACGCGATCGCCTGCTTCTAGGCTCAGGCTAGCCTCTCGGAGAATTTCCTTGATTCCAAAGTCTTTGTGGATCGAGCGCAGGGTTAATAAGGCCATGCCCTTACTCACTAACAATACGGGAGGTCTTACCGGGTTTTGGCTAGGCTGGGGGAAACCTTGGCTAGACCAACTGCTCGGTGGGGGTGGCACTGGACTCAGCAAGGGCCTCCAACTGTTCCTGCTGATCCTGGCTAATGCAGGATTGAATGATGGTTTCTAAATCCCCTTCCAGGACCGAGTTGAGCGAGAAATTCTGCCCCAAGCGGTGATCGGTCGCCCGGTTGTCCTTGTAGTTATAGGTGCGAATTTTCTCCGATCGCGAGCCGGTACCCACCTGCGATCGCCGCATGGACGTGACCGCTGCCTGTTGTTCCTGAAGCTTTAGCTCATACAGCTTCGCCCGCAGGATTTGCATGGCTCGCTCCCGGTTTTGCAATTGCGATCGCTCCTGGGTACAGAAGACACGAATCCCCGTCGGCTTGTGGAATAGGTCTACCGCCGTTTCCACCTTGTTGACATTTTGACCGCCCGCACCGCCCGATCGCGCCGTGCTGATTTCAATATCCTTGGGGTCAATCTCTACTTCGACATCGTCCACTTCCGGCATCACCGCCACCGTTGCCGTCGAGGTATGGACCCGACCCCCTGCCTCCGTGACGGGAACCCGCTGGACCCGATGGACCCCTGCCTCATACTTAAGTTTACTGTAGACCTGTTCGCCCTGAATCTCTAGGATCGCCTCCTTGAAGCCCCCCATATCGCCCAGGGACTCGCTCACCAGCTTGACCCGCCAGTTTTGCTGTTCAGCATAGCGGGTGTACATGCGCAGCAAGTCCCCGGCCCAAATGCTGGCCTCATCCCCCCCAGTGCCAGCCCGAATTTCCAGCATGATGTTCTTATCATCATTGGGATCGCGGGGGAGCAGAAGCACCTTCAGGCGACGTTCCAGGTCCGTCAGCTTGTGCTCCAAGTCTTCGACTTCCTGACTCGCCATCGTGTACATTTCCGGGTCACCGACGGCCTCCTTGAGCACCTGCTTCGCCCCTACCAATTCGGCTTGGGAGGCTTTCCAGGTGTCATAGGTGGTGACCACAGTTTCCAGGGACGATCGCGCCTTTGCCAGCCGCTGAAGTTCATCCGGATCAGTCGCCACGTCCGGATCGGCCAAGCGTCGGGTCAACTCCGCAAAGGTTTGCTCAACCGATTGCAGTTTTTCCAGTAGATAAGACTCAGCCATTGCGCGTCTGACTCAGCATTCCGAAAGGGATTTAAAAAATTTGGGTAGGTTGGGTCAAACACGGTGCGACCCCATAAAATCAACCCGCGTGTTAGGAGCCATAGGTACGTTGGGTCTCGCAGGCTCAACACCAACCGCCCCCCTGCTTTCTCGACCGATCGTTGGCGGGCAAGCTGCCTACCCCACAAGCTTTTTGTGCCTGGTTCCCGATCGACCGTCAAAGCCCCCTTACTGAGCGGCCCCTTGATCGGCTCCCATACCGTATTTACGCAGGAAGCGTTCCACACGACCTTCCGTGTCAATGATCTTCTGCGTACCGGTGAAGAAAGGGTGGTTACCTGACCACACATCGACATGAATTTCGGGTTTCGTTGAACCTACCGTCATGACCACCTCGCCATTGCAGTAAACTTTGGCGTCGGGGTACCAGGTGGGATGAATGTCAGCTTTAGGCATGATCTCAGCGTTCCTTACCGTCAGAGAATGATTTTTATGGGTGATTTCCCAGGTGAATATTGCGGTCAATAATATCGCGGTCAATAACGTCAGCCCCATTAAGTAACCAAGGCCGTCACCCGCTAGAGAAGGGTCCCAACGTCTAAGCTGAATCGCGATCGCGTGGCTTACCTCCATTTTAGCGTTCCCGCTCCGGCCAATTATGGGGCTGTTGCGCCAGCGATCCCGCCCGTATCAGGGGATACAGCTTCGCGCTGCAAGCTTAGCGCTTCGAGTATTGCGGAGCCTTGCGGGCCTTGCGCAGACCGTACTTGCGACGTTCTTTGGCGCGAGGATCGCGGGTCAGGTAGCCTTCGATCTTGAGGGGTTTGCGGTTTTCGGGATCGAGTTGGCACAGGGCACGGGCAACCCCCAGGCGAATGGAATCCGCTTGCCCCGTTAACCCCCCACCGGAGGCATTCACCAAAATGTCGTACTCGGCTTCTAAACCCAGGGTTTCCAGGGGAGCCTTGACACTGCTGAGATAGGCGGGGTTGAACTGGAGGTAGAGATCCCCTGGCTTACCGTTAATGATGATCTGGCCGTTCCCCGGCACTAGGCGCACCCGCGCCACGGAAGACTTGCGGCGACCCGTGCCCCAGTACATGACGCGACCCCCTTGGGCCGGATTGCGATCGATAGCCTGCATTAGTTACCTCCTGGAATCGTTTGAAGTTGAAGCGGTTCGGGCTTTTGGGCTTGGTGGGGATGTTCGGGACCAGCGTAGACCTTGAGCTTAGTGAAGAGCTTGCGACCCAGGCTATTTTTGGGCAGCATCCCGCGCACGGCTTGCTCGACAATGCGCTCTGGCAAACGAGCTTGCAACTTGGCAAAGGGTTCTACCTTCATCCCGCCGGGACGCCCGGAGTGGCGACGATAGAGTTTTTGGGTGCGCTTGCGGCCAGTAACCGCGATTTTGTCGGCATTAACGATGATCACAAAGTCGCCCGTATCCATGTGGGGAGTGTATTCGGGTTTGTTTTTGCCGCGCAGGACCTTGGCAACTTCTGAGGCCAATCGTCCGAGCCGTTGATTCTCGGCATCCACGACATACCACGTCTGCGAGGTGGTTTGGGGGGGAACGTAAGTCTTATTCATAAACGCTTGCGGGTTACTATCACAGCACGATCACAGCCACGACACGATCACAGCAAAGGGGGCAGCAGGATAGGCCCTCCCGCTAACCAATGGTGAACCGTTGCCCATTATCGCTCAGTTTGTCTAGGGGGTCCCCCTTGACGATAATAGCGTTGCGATGCGACGCCGACGGCGTATCGCTGCGCAGCTATGAGCACGAACTTTTTATTATATCGCTTTCGATCGGGAAAAATAGGGAGTACGCGGGGAGAAGATCGGAAATTTTTTGCGATCGTGCCTAGCGCCCGTGGGATAGCCTGCTGGGCTGTCTTGGCTGGACTTCGCCTGGAGTGCCTATCTGTCAAGGCTAAAACGCGTGTTCTCGACCGGCTCAGCCCCAATGGCCCCCTCCCGGCCACCCTGAGAGGTTCTGTCGAAGGACCTGAGCACCTATGCGTACCCCGATTAATTGGTGAATTTGTGGCTGACTGCGCATGGGGATTGTCCTAGAGATCTGGGTTGTCCTGGGCGGTTTCGGTTCCGTCGTCCGAACGGTTGGCTGGGCGCTGATACGGTATGCTACCCACAGAGAGTCGGTGTCAAAATGCTCACTTCTGTAAGGTTAAGGGCATTGTTAACTGAATAGTTAACTGAATGGTTAACTGGATAGTTAACTGGCCCGTACCTCCGTAGCACGCAAGATTGGAATATTAAGGAACTTCGTCATGAAGCCATTACCGGGAACTGCGGATTCGCTTAACGTAGGGATGGACTTAGACCGCCGCGAGATTATTACCTATGATCCGAGCCAGTCACACCATTATCAAAACCTAGAGCCGGGTCAACTTCTAAGGCTGGAATTTGAGCTTGAACAAGCTGCCACTGAGATCTTACTTGAAAGTAATCCTAGCGTTTGGGCACCGACGGCGTTCACCACTGAAATGTGCCAGCTAATCCTCGGCGATGATTGTCGGGGGAAAACGGTGATTGACTTTGCGGCAGGCTCAGGAATTTTAGGGATTGTGGCGGGGATAGGGGGTGCCGATCAGGTGATTTTTACCGATCTCAATCCTCAAGCAATGTTAATGGCAGAGCGAAATTGGCACTTAAATCAACTCCCTGCTCAAGCCGGTATCTTTCTCCAATCCAATTGTTTTGACGCGGTTTATCCCTATATTGAAAAAATGGGTAAAGTCGATCGCATTTACTCGAATCCCCCCACGTTTCCAGGTACCCGCGAATTTTTCCAGAAACTCTTGAACGATCGCGCCCAACATCCTGCCGCCGACTGGAACCATAATGGCCGCTGGGGACGGTTTGTGACCGATGCCCTTATTACTGAGGGGAGAAACCTGTTAAACCCAGGGGGTGAGATCCTGTTTGTGACAACCAGCAAGCAAGGGGCACGTAAAACCCGCCAATTAATGGATCAGCATTGGGGTCCAGGGATGATCAGCGATCGGTCTGATCCTCTGGATTATTGCCATCCGTGGTCAGTACGGGGGGACGCCAATTGGGTGGTGGTCCATCGCCTGGATTTACCCCTAGCCGATTACTATTGGGAGTTTTTACCACTCTATGAGGAGATGGTGAATACCTTAGGCGAAGTTGAACCGGTTTTGGATAAGGGTGGGATACTTCACCAAAAACTCTATTTTATCCGGGCCATTAACCAGCCGGATTATCCATAACGTGACCCGTTATCCTGGCCACAGGACCCGAATAATTGACCTTTTTCCGCAATCTCGCCCCTAAAAAGGCGAGGAAACTTGCTCTGACAAGGGATCACGATCGTTGGCAAGTTAAGAACAGGTTGAGGGTTCTTTAAAATCTTGAAGACACTCTGAAATTTCCTACCTGAATGCGCTACCGTGGAACTATCGTGCACTGTTTTGATAAAACTCTGGGGAAAGAAATAAAAACATGGTCAATTTAGCTCAAAATCGGATAAATTCGTCTTTTCACGAATCGGAATTGTTATTGTGCTATTACGCCAATCAAACGCAGCAATTGCAAGTGATAAAAATCACTGACAGGTCCGATTTAAGCTTTGAGCGGGTGATTTTCCCGGGACAACGCTTGATGTTCCGAGCGCTCTCTACCTCGCAGCTACAGGTTTATAGCCGTACCACGATCGCCGCCCTGACTCAGGAAACCATTCCTTGCCAGGATTTGCAGGTTAAGGGGACCTTTAAAGGTGATTAGAGCACCGTTTTAGATAGGGCTGAAACATCCAGGGAGTGTAAGGTTTGGAAAAAAGCCAATAGGCGATCGGCAATGATCGCTACCCCTCCCGTAACATTCGACTCCACATTCAAGGGTAAAACCGGATCATGGAGTGAAAGACGAAGGAGGAACCATCCGGCCTCCGTTGGCGATTGGCAGCGAATCCGAATCCCTTCATAATTATTGGGAACCCTTTCCCAATCGGGTTGGGCTGCCGCAAACGCTGTAAGTTTGGCAATGACTTCCTGCCCGTAGACTTTGAAATCCTCTGTTTGGATCGTGATCCGGAACTCTTCACTTTCTGCGGGTTCCTGGAGTGTTGCAATCAAAGTCGCTAGATTGTTACCCTCAAGGCGTAATCGGGCGAGTTCAATGAGTAATTTACTGATTAAATAAGCACCATCGTCCAGAAAGTAATTTTCCCGCATGGCCGCATGGCCTGACGTTTCGATCGCTAGCCAGGATTCCTGACCGGCTTCGTTTAAGCGAACTGCCTCATTGATGACATTTTTATAGCCACGTTTAAAGCGGTGATGCACCCCGCCCAGAGCCGTAATAAACTGGGTTAGCCCCTCCGAAGTAATTGAATCGGTGACGATCGTTGAACCGGGATGTTCACGCAACACGATCGCGGCCACGAGGGCAATTAGCCGATTGCGATTCAGTTCATTCCCCTGGGCATCAACCGCCGCACTGCGATCGACATCCGTATCGAAAATAATCCCCAAGTCGGCCTGATTGGCCAAAACCGCCTCCCGAATAGAGGCCATCGCTGCCTTATTTTCGGGGTTGGGAATGTGATTGGGGAAGGTGCCATCCGGATCGAGAAACTGACTACCCGTCGTGTCGGCTCCGAGGGGTTGCAACACCTGACTGGCATAAAAGCCGCCAGCTCCATTCCCCGCATCGACGATGATGTTTAAGCCCTTGAGGGGGTGATCAAAATCCTGGGGATGATTCACCGCCGATCGCATCCACTGCACCAAGCCAGCCGCGTATACGGCCATAAAATCATCGGGGCTAAGAGTCCCTGGCGTCACGCTTGCCTCGGCGGTTACC
This sequence comes from Coleofasciculaceae cyanobacterium bin_20, assembly GCA_037445115.1. GTDB lineage: Bacteria > Cyanobacteriota > Cyanobacteriia > B231 > B231 > Trichothermofontia. Next base: position 20,929 of record JBBILC010000047.1, on the reverse strand, counting down.
CCCTGGGCCGATCGCGCCAAAATATCGGCAATATCGGGCTTATCCAATCCCCCCTGGGCTGTGAAAAACTTAAAGCCATTGCGATTAAAGGGTAAATGGCTGGCCGTAAGCATCACCGCCCCGTCACAGGGCCGATCGGGGTTGACTGTACTCATGAACATCGCTGGGGTTGAAGCCAGACCAAAGTCATAGACCCGGCTCCCCATGCGGGTGACACCGGTCATGAATGCCTGCATCAAGCTAGGGCCGGAAAGGCGACTATCCCGCCCCACCGCGATCGTCAGGTCTGTGGCCGCTTTCCCCAGTTTTTCCCCTAGCCACGCCACGAAAGCCTGTCCCAACTGCTGCGCCACGGCGGGGGTCAGGTTGACGGTCTCTTGAGGCACGCCCTCTAGGGCTACGCCCCGGATATCGGAACCATTCTGTAGGCGTTGCCAATCACCGAGGGACATCACGGGGGACACTGCTTGGGTCATAATGCTGTCTCAGCCGGGGAAAGAATATGCGACAATAGCGACCAATCTTAACCCTAGACAATTTCCGGGGTAACGCTGCGCCTCGTTGGAAATTCTTAATCCTTCCAATCCCCGATCGCCAACGCCTTTTCTCAAGAATGCCGAACTTGTCATGACTGAGCCGATCCCGCCCCTAACCCTACCCCCGGCCCAAGATGCCCCGCAAGAGGGCGAGTGGCTCTTTGCGGCACTGCACCGCTGGCTCAATGAGGAGTTTTTGCCGGAACCCGTCAACCAGGACATTGCCCGCCGCGCGGCCCAGGTGTTTGTGCGCCAACGCCTAGAGGGGGAAAATGATGTGGGGTCCCTGGTGATCGCGATCGTCACGGAAATGCAGGGATTTGACTTCTCCCAAAGCTTTTATAGCGAGTTTGCCGTTGCCAATGCGGTGAGTGATTTACTGCTGGATAGTTTGGGAATCGATCGCTGCTGCGGCCAATCGTAGGCGGGAAGGGGGCCACACGTTGCGTCGACTGTACCCACTCGTCGGGATGGGCCAAAAAACTGGCTGTATGAGCCGTCAACTGGCCTTCCGTTGCCTCCCGCGATCGCGAAAGTGTAATGCCAGATTCATTCCCAAGGCTGATTTTTCCCCTAGACTGGGACAAACAGACTTCTATGATTGGGTAATTTTAGCTGAAATTGCGGCCAACGCTTAGGATAACGGGGGGTAGAGTTTTAAGATATGCTTGAGGTCATTCTTGCAACTTGGCAACGGTCCTAGGGAGCCATTAAGTCCCGGAACAGGTTGACAGTTCGCGCTTGGCGCCGCGTCTCCCCAGGTACGATTCCGAAGGGTTGCGTTGCTGCCTCACGGCCTTGCCCCCCATAATATTAGCCAGGTTTTACCAACACCATGTCAGCCCCATCGCCGCAGATCCCCACCGTCGATGCAACTGTGGTAGTCATTGATACTGTTGCTGCCTCAACGGATAGCTCCCCCATTATTGACGTGACGCCCCAAGGCAGTGAGGGGGGAGTGGGGGCTACCTCTAGTGCCCTAACCACCACTCGCGGCAGTTTTTCCGCTTTCCTGGCCCCCCTGACCCAAGACACTTTCCGGCAGGTGGTGACTGATGTTGAAGAGAAGCTGAAGGTCGTTAACCAAACCTTGTCTATGTTGGAACTCCAGGGGTTCGACTCGATCCTGGAGGAAATGCTGAGTTCGATCACCTTCAAAACTGGGGAACTGCTCAACGCCGATCGCACCAGTATTTTTCTATTAGACGAAGAGAAAAACGAACTCTATTCGATCATTGCCAAGGGGGAGGGGCAACAGGGCACGGTTGAAATTCGCATTCCTGCCGACAAGGGGATTGCGGGGGAAGTGGCCACCTTTAAGCGGTTGGTGAATATTCCCTACGACTTTTATGACGATCCCCGATCGGCCTTTGCCAAAATTCAAGACCAAAAGAATGGCTATCGCACCTACACAATGCTGGCCTTGCCGCTCCTGGATGAGGGGGGGAACCTCGTGGCCGTGGTGCAACTGATCAACAAACTGAAGCCAACCCCCGATCCCAGTGCCCCCCTCGATCAAAAGATCGACTTGGCGGGATTTACGGCGACGGATGAGGAGGTCTTTCGGGAATTTGCCCCCTCGATTCGTTTAATTTTGCAATCGTCACGCTCGTTCTATGTGGCGACCCAGCGCCAGCGGGCGGCGAATGCCTTGATTAAGGCGACCCAATCCCTCAGCCAGAGTAGCTTGGATCTGGACGACACCCTGCGGCGTGTGATGGATGAGGCCAAGTCACTGATGAATGCCGATCGCAGTACCCTGTGGCTCATCGATCGCGATCGCGGTGAAATTTGGACCAAAATCCTGATTGCTGATGGCAGTCTGCGGGAACTCCGCATCCCGATTGGGGTGGGGTTTGCGGGTCAGGTGGCGGCCACGGGTGAGGTCCTCAATATTCCCTTTGATCTCTACGATATGGAGGGGGCAGAGACGGCCAAAAAAACCGATCAATCCAGTGGCTATCGCACCTGTAGCCTGTTGTGTATGCCCGTATTTGCCGATGGGGAATTGATTGGGGTGACCCAACTGGTCAATAAGAAAAAGCAAGGTGAGTTTCCTGCCTATAATCCGGATGACTGGCCGACACCACCTGAATGCTGGAAATCCAGTTTCAATCGTAGCGACCAAGAGTTCATGGAAGCGTTCAATATTCAGGCGGGAGTTGCCCTGAAGAATGCCAAATTATTCGCCACGGTGAAACAACAGGAACAACTCCAACGCGATATGTTGCGATCGCTCTCTAATGGGGTGATTTCAACGAATAAAGAGGGGCAAATTATTGCTGCTAATGAAAGTGCTAAGCAATTGTTGGGGTTAGAACCCGATGCCGCTCTGGAAGGCCGTTCGGTTCTTGATCTGATTCACTTGGAAAAGGGTGATTTCTGTCGGTGGTTTACCGCTGCGATCGCGGCTAAGGATGAAAAAAGTCGGCAACAGTATTATCCCGATCAAACACTGCAACCGATGGAAGGAGGCGATCACCACAGTATTAACCTGTCGATTAACACGATCACAATTGCCGATGCCCGTGAAGGCGAACAGGTTTCCGGGGCGCTGGTCGTTATGGACGATATCAGCGATGAAAAGCGGCTCAAGAGTACCATGTACCGCTACATGACCCAGGAGTTGGCCGAGCAGTTGTTGGAAAATCCCGACGCGGCCAAAATGGGTGGTGATCGCAAAGAAGTGACGGTGCTGTTCTCCGATATTCGCAGCTACACCACCTTAACCGAAAGCCTCAGTGCTGAGGAGGTTGTTGAGATGCTGAATAAATACTTTGAGGCAATGGTGGATGCTGTTTTCACCTACAAAGGGACGCTAGATAAGTATATTGGTGATGCAATTATGGCCGTGTTTGGGTCCCCGCTGCCCCTCGAAGATCATGAATGGATGGCGGTACAAACAGCGATCGAGATGCGTAAGCGCCTTGCGGCGTTTAATACCGAACGAGTTGCCCATAACTATGACCCGATTCGGATTGGGATTGGGATCAACTCTGATGTGGTGATTAGCGGCAATATTGGCTCCAGTAAGCGTATGGAATTTACCGCGATCGGGGATGGGGTCAACCTGGGATCGCGTTTGGAGTCGGCCAGTAAGATCTATGGGACGGATATTGTGATTAGTGAAATGACCTATCGCCCCTGTGCCGATCGGGTTTGGGCACGCGAGTTGGACTATATTACCGTTAAAGGGAAAACCCAACCGGTCGCCGTTTATGAACTCATTGGCTTAGCCACGGAACCCATTTCGGATGCGAAAAAGCAAATCATTGACCTCTATCATCAAGGACGTAAATACTATCTAGAGCGCAATTTCCCAATGGCAATGGCCCAGTTTGGCATGGTCTTGGGTATTGATAAGCAGGATAAGTCAGCGACCTTGCACCTAGAGCGCTGCCAGCACTATCTGCAAAACCCTCCCCCAGAGGATTGGGATGGGGCCTGGATCTTAACGGAGAAATAAACGAGTGATTTTTTATGCCCATTGCCTAATCCGTTGAGTCATTGCTGGTAAACATCAGCGCCCCCAGTGCGGCGCGTTCCACCTACCGCTGGAATTTCCCTACTACCAATCAGTAAAGATTCTGTGCCCCCTGTGGGGGACAACTAGCGCGAAAGTCTGAGATGTCTGGCCCGGCTGCCCGTTGCCAGCCGTTGCTGATGGGGGTGCCCGCCTCTTCAATCGGGGCAGGTCCCGCGTAGGTAAAGGCGATCGCTGATGCGTTCGAGCACCCCCCACCCTTTTTATAATCCGTTACAAAGCTGAAACGCTTGCCCTGTAAGCTGAAAAGCTCATAGTGAAAGGGTTCTATAAAGCTATTCTTTGCTAACCTTCATCCGATCGGGTGACCAGCCTGGTTGAAGCGATCGCGTTAGTCCCTTTGCTAGGGTGAGCCAATCCATGTTGCAATGCCCGATGTAATGCCTGATATCTGCTTGGCTCCTCCACAGATCCTATATGCGTCATGACTTATACACACTGGGTTTACCAATTCTGGTATCACCGCCGGGTTGCCATTGAATCATCATCCCTAACGCCGCAACCCACCCCCTTGAGGCTACGACCGTTAGCATCACCAGCCATCACACCGGTTGTGCCTCCTTGTCCTGCCGATCAGGCTGCGATCGCACCTAGCGCCCCCGATCACCCAGCTACCGATGGCCCCGTCCCCACCGATCCGCTAGACCCAGATGCGGGAGATACGGCTGGCCTAAACCCTGCCTATCCCGATCGTGATCTGACGGCCACCTATGCCTTAGAGCGGCGCATTTTTCTTTAGGGGTGTCTTGCCATCCTGATAGCTTGCTTGGTTTAATGGGCAACGGAAGGCAGTCTGATTGGGACGGGTTTCCGGGATACTTAACGTGTGCCTAGAGGGGATATTATGGCGGACGCCATCACGCCTGCGGTCAGCGATCGGATTTGCAAACACATGAACGAAGATCATGCCGATGCGGTGGCCCTCTATGCCCGTGTTTTTGGCCAACTGCCAGCGGTGACAGCGGCCCAAATGCAAGCGATCGACCCAGAGGGAATGGATCTATTGGCCCAGGTGGAAGGCAGTACCCAACCTGTGCGTATTTCGTTCGACCATCGCCTTCAGGACTCGGAAGATGCCCACCAAACTTTGATTGCAATGGTGCGACAAGCCCGCACTCAGGGTTAATTGAACCTAGGGTTAATTGAACCTAGGGTTAATTGAACCTAGGGTTAATTGAACAATGACAGCCGGGAGGGCTATCCCACAAGCGGCAGTGGCAGTACTGTAATGATTGAACAATGACAGCCGGGAGGGCTATCCCACAAGAGACAATGTTTGGCTAGTGCTTTGTCAAGCTTAAGATGAATGCTCGCGACAGGATCAGCCCAAACGGCCCCCCGATCACCCTGGGTGTGCCGCAGGGGCTTGGAGCCGCTCAGCAACGCTGCAATTTACGACTGACAGCCTACGAGTCACTGCTGCCAGCGCTGAGGGCCGCCACGACGGCCTGTTGACTGGTGGTCTGGTAGATGGCCTGCAAATACTGCATGACCGCCTGACTGGAGAGGGCACTGGCGGCGGCTGTTCCTAAGGCGTTGGATGCGAAGGGAATAGGACCTAGGGTGTCCAGGATGGTCTCGCTGCTGGGGGGTGGGGAAATGACCACCAGCGATGGTTCAAGGGATTCGCTGTAGTTCCAGAACTGCTCAATCGCGGGTAAGGGTGCAGCGGAGGGAGCGGCTGCGATCGTTGGCGCTACAGGGGTTGCTGCATCGGTAGCCGTTTCCCCCTGGCTCCTGAGTTGGCGCAGGGCAGTGAGAATTTGCTCACGGGTGCGTCCGCGTAGTTGAAACAGCACAAAGGGATCTTCACTAAAGCGATCGCCCAGGAGGTAGTAGACTGCACCAATGTGCTTACAAGGGTTGGCCTTGTCGGGGCAAGAGCAGCGGCTACGAATTTCGGAGAGGGTGAAGGGGAACAGGGAGAGGCCGTTTTGGGTAAAGACTTCCTCAATATTGGCGGGCATTTCCCCAGCGAGGAGCTTGGCAGCAAAAATCGCCCGCTTGGACATGCTTTCGATCACATAGCCCCATTCCTCGTCGCTGAAGGGGTTGAGAAACAGGGACACCTTGTAAGGATCGGGTTCAGTTCCCTGGACATCGGCCAGCACCTTCGGGCCAACAAACTCAATCCGCAGGACATGGCCTTCGCGGGCATAGTTGCGGGCACGTTCCAAGCGTTTTTTGAAGCGATAGGAATTGAGCAGATCCACCCACTGCTGTACCCACCAGGGCTGATCTGGGGCGGTTTCTGGGGGGGAGGGGTTGGTGACCATGCCAAATCGTCTTAAGTGAGTGTGTAGGGGTTAGTGGTATGTATTTGCTTATTTTAGGGGGATTGGGGGTCGGTCTGGTGTGACGCGATCGATCGCTGTTTGTGCCCGTAGACTGAGAGCCGCACGATCGAGGGTTTGCTGAAGTTGCGTCAACTGTTCGGTTGCGCGTTGTCCCTTCCCGAGCGTGAATAAGCCTTGGATCAAAACGGCCCAAGCGAGGGCAATTTCACTCGGATGGTTCACAATTTGGGCATTTTCAAGGGCGAATTGGGCACGATCGACCGCCAACGCTGGTTGCTCCCGGTTTAAGTCAACCTCAGCCAATCCAATCAACACATAAGCCAGCATTCGTCTTGCATCCAACTGGTGCAGGGCCGCGATCGCCTGCGTGATCTCGGTATCTGTTTCTGAATCCCCCAATTGATAATGGGCCAAGGCCATCAACGCCTGCGCGATCGCCGCCTCACTGCCTTCCCCTTGCATTTTTGCCGCCACGGTCTGCATTTCCTCACCATAGGCTAGGGCGGCCTGGGGTTGCCCCGTCTCCAACTCAAGCATGGCCAAATAGCTGAGATAGGTACACTCGCGCCAGTGATCCTGCTGGGCTTGGGTCAGCCGCCATGCCTGTTGCAAGTACGATCGCGCCTCCCGATCGCGGCCATAGTGACGGGCCACACAGCCCAACCCACTGAACAGATCGCACAGTTCTAGGCCAACCCGGTTTGCCAACGTCTGGGCCTCCAGGAGCAGCGCTTCTGCCCGTCGCATATCCCGGCCAATTTCCGCCAAACACGAACCGCTATAGGCCAACATCTGGGCCGCGATCGCAGGACTCGCCACCCGACTCACTTCAGCGGCCTGGAGGGAATGCTGATGCACATCGGTAAAGTTACTGCGATCGAACTGCAAGCTCATTAAGGTTTCCAGGGCGATCGCTGCGGCCTGGGTTACCCCCAACCGCTTAGCCTCATCCAGCACCTGCTGCACCTCATACTCCAACTGCATTGCCCGATCGCCCGTCACCCCCGCCAGGAAACCCACCCGCAGCAAACTGGCTTGGAGAACCAGGCGCGTCTGGGGCGGTAGCCCTTGGCAATGGTGCAGCCCCTGTTGGGCAAGTGCGAAGGCTTCCGCATAGGCAAATAATTTCAGACACCGTTCCGCTGCGGCGAGGGCCGCCGAGGCTGCTAGAGCACGATCGCCTCCTAAGGCCGCGTGGTGGGCAATGGTACTGGCAAGACTCTGGTCGGGGGGGGCCTGCTGGTCGAGTTTATGCGCAATCTGGGCGTGGATAAGTTGCCGTAGCGGTTCCGATAGCTGGGCATAGACCACCTGCCGCACGATATCGTGGGCAAAATCATAGCCCCGTTCGTTCTCCACAGCCGTGCTGGGCCGAATAATCGCCTGTTGCTCCAATTGGGCGATCGCCGCTAGTAACTGGGTCGTTGGATAGTCGGCCACATAGGCCAGCATCGAAGGTTGAAAATTACGGCCCAAGGCAGCAGCCCACGGCAAAATTGCTCGCGTTGCACTATCCAGTTGCTGGAGGCGATCGCGAATCAGGGCTTCAACCGAAGGGGCCGCTTGATTGGGGTTCCAGATGCCATCGGTACCGCCTTGACGCGATTCGCCTGGGGAGACGCTCCGCGATCGGGCAATTTCCAGGGCAAAAAGAGGATTCCCGCCGCTATCGATAAACACCTGGTTGACCACTGATAGGGATAAAGCGGCGGGGGGGATTGCCTGGGTGCTGCGAATTAACGCGGCAGTTTGCTCGCGATCGAGAACCTGCAATTCTAGGGTTTGCAACCATTGTTCCCGACGTAGCGCTTGGATGACTTGTGAGACCGCCGCATGATCAACTAATTCCTGCTGGCGGGCTGAAAAGGCAAATAAAACGGGCAAGGGCCGCAGTAAACGGATGGCATAGTGCAGCAGGGCAGCGGAAGCGTCATCTAGCCATTGGATATCATCCAGAAACACTAACAGAGGTCCCTGATCTGCCCATTGTTTGAGCAGATGGACGACGGCATCAAATAAATGACTCAGATCAGGGGATGCCTGGGGCGGTTTGCCCACTTCGGGTAGCAAAAAGCCGAGTTCAGGGGGAATGTCTGTGGTTGCGGTCATCGCCCCCGCTCGTAACGCATCAATCCAAACGCCATAGGGTCGCATCTGCTCAGCCGCAAAACCATGTCCCCAAAGCACCTGGGCATGATGGGTGGCCGCTAGACTGCGTAGTTCTTCCAGGAGGCGGGTTTTGCCAATCCCAGGTTCACCGTATAAGAGCAATACTTTAGGTTGAGCATCTAGGGATCGATCGCCGGAATTTGGGTGAGGAATTCCCGGTAAAACGGTACTGACCCATTGCTGAATCAAACCCCATTCGTGTTCGCGGCCCACTAGGGGTGATGGGGCTGAACGGGAGATAGGGGCTGGTAGCGATATTGACGGAAGCGTAGGCGCAAGGCGGCGATCGACAAGGGGGCGATCGACATTAGGCGATACGTCAGGGATTTCCGCCTCCATCAGGAGGGCTTCATAGAGTTTGCGAGTGGCCCCACTGGGATCAACCCCTAACTCTTCCCGTAACATCGTCAGGCACTGGTGGTAAACCTGTAATGCCTTGGCCCGATCGCCATTCAACCCATGTAAGCGCATGAGGGTGGCATAGGTAGCCTCATTGAGGGGATCGGCCCGGAGACGGTGTTGGGCATAGGCGAGGGCGGTGGGGTAGTCGTGTTGGGTTTCAGCGACCTGGACAAGTTGCCCTAAGGCCCAAAGGTAGCGATCGCGCAGGCGTTCGCGATCGGGCTGCAACCAATCCTCTTCCCAATGCGGGAGCAGATGACCCCGGTAGTGTTCCAGGGCTTGTGCCAACTGGGTGCGCAGGGTTTGGGGATTCGCCGATTGTTCGGCAGCTTTGGTGGCGGTTTCAAACTCGATGACATCGAGACTACAGTTCCCGTTGGGTAACCATTGCAACGTTTTGGTGTCAACCTGAAGATAGTCGTCTGCATGGGGCAGGCTATGGCGTAGGCGGCTTAACTCCTTGCGGAGATTAGCCCGTGCTTGCTCATCGGTTGAGTCTGGCCACAGGTGAAAGGCGATCCGTTGTCGGGATTGGGCGGTTTGATGATTTAGGAGCAGGTAGGCCAGGAGGGCCTGCGATCGCCCGCTGCTGAGGGTAGTCACGGGACGATCCTCAAATATGAGGGAAAATCCCCCCAATAGTCTGATCCTGAGTAAAGACATGATGAGATTAGATCCAGAACTACGGGGCTGGGTTCCTTATGCCTTGTAGAGGTTGTGGAGCATGGGTAGTTTTGCCATGCTATTAGTTACCAAGTGCGGGGTTGAAAGGATTCGTCATTGGTAATCTCAACACTATCACCAGCCGGTTCAATGACAAAGAGTCCTCGTTGATAGGCATAGCGATCGACGCCTTGATCAATCTCAATGCCAGCGACTGCACCATAGGCTCGATAGTTTTTATAGTGGGGAAAGGAATCCTTAAATTTGGCGAGTTTTTCCAGAAATTCATCCACATCATCCCGTGATAGGCGAGATTTGCATTCGATGAGCACGAGGGACGTGTCATTGACAACCAGGATATCAATTTCCATCGCCACGCCTTGCCGCTTGGTTTTGGCCCTAGGATAGGTTTCGATCACATCGATTCCCCTGGCCTGGAACAGACGCACCGCAGCCGGTTCGACGAGTTCTTCGACAAAGCAACCCCAGCGGGTGGTCAGGTTATCGACGGCACGATTGGCGTTGGCCACCGCTTTTCGCAGTTCTGCGATACCGCGATCGGTTTCAGCTTTGCTTTCGGCCATGCGGCGATCGAACTCGGCACGGCTTTCGGCCAGACTGCGATCGGTCTCGGCAGTACGGCGATCGAACTCCTGGCGCGATCGCTCTAGCTGCTCGTTCGTTTTCTCGAACAGTTTGTACATGTCTTCGATCGTGATGGGTTGAGACATGGCGGTCTTAGCGGGAGCGTTGTTGCTGAGCTTTTATGCTCCTGTTTATGTCAGGGGTAATTTAATTATACGCTAGCCAAAAATGAAAGATTCGACTGTAGCCTGGGGTGAGAGACTGGGACAACAAGACGGGTTTTCAGTATGGCTCGATATGGCTTGGTGGTGGTGGTTGCGAAGTATCGATCGCCATTGGGGAATCTCAGCAAGACGGAGGGCGATGCTTGATCTGTTCATACAGGGAACTTAGCCACCTAACGACTCCAACACCGGACATAGATAACCTTGACAACTTACCAACTGCTTGACTTTGTTCCAGGGCATTAGAATTGTTAGGCTTCCTGTTTTGATTCCTGAAATTCAACAATCTTGGAGTACAAGCTGCCTACAGATTCTTGAGCAAAAAGCTTATCTTTGAGCTTTAAGTAATCTCCCTTGCCGATACTGCATGCTGCCCAAAAACGAGCAACAGCAGAGGGTTCCATATTGGATAGCAAAATCTGAAACCCTTCGTTTAGAACTTGTTGCTCACTCTTGACTTGGATCATCACCACTCATCTCCAAAACAAAATCGACTGGATTTATAACTTTCACCGTTAACCCTAAACACCGATTAATCAGTCGCTTGTCACAGGTAATGAAATAATTGCTGTTAACCGCTTCAGCACATGCAACATGCAACGCATCAATTGCTTTTAATCCATTTTGTTCTAACTCCTCAGATCTCTTGCGGATTGCTTCACTGACTTCTTGCCTTAATTGGGCTAACAGGAGATAGTGGCTCATTGTCTCCTGTTTAATGGGATAGGGATTACGGCTGTTCTCATATTCCAAAACTGAGGAACTGATTAACTCAACTTCCTTAGCTTCGACCATCTGCAAAATGATGATTACAGCTTGGGTTTCAAGAAAAATTTTGGGCTGAGTTTGATCATCGAACGGACGGTGATAAGCACTGGTATCCAAATATACTCTTGTCATGCGATTGCTCGAAGCAAGGTTACCTTATTTTATCCTGCTTCACTGAGTGACGAACCGACGACGCTGCAAACTTTTGCCCAGTATCGCCTGCGCTTTCAGGTGGCAGCATCGTTTTTAGATCGCAAATCCAATAGCTTTGATTTGGCGGCATCCCGTCTGCACGACCCCTGGGCACTGTCGCAGTTATGTGGCGAGGATCGCCCTCAGCACGTTGTTCTTGGTATTACAAGGAGTACGGGTGGTCAGTAGCGGCCAGCGACGGCAAGTGGATGCCCATTGGTATCGGGGCATGAGTTATCTCAAGCTGGGGTGGAACTGGATTCGTCTGGCTTTAAGCCGGCAATTAGAGATTCCGGTGCGTCGATACCTGTAGATCGGGCCAGACCGGTACTGCTCTAATTCTGGAGGAAGGTCGAGGGTTAAAGTCATAAGCTTTTCAAGACACTTGTTTAATTTTAGATCGCCTCTCCTCCAGTAATGAATCTGCCCTCAACTTGTGGCCTCCAATATCTTGATGCAGATTAATACCTCTGATACGAGGAAGACTGCCATTGCCACCAGGGAACTTAGGCACCTAACGGTTCGTCTCACGCGCCGCTAGTAACCTTTTGAACTCAACGAAAAGACTCTAAACAGTTGGGTGCAGGCGGATTGTTATGCCGCTGGAATAGCTCAACCAATCGGAACGACTCTTAAAAACTCTTCTGCTGTAACGATCTTTACATCACGAAATGGATTAAGAACAAGCAAATCCTTATCGCCACTGACAATGTATTCTGCTTGTCCATTCAATGCCAGTTCTAAAATCTTGTCATCTTTCGGATCGCGGCATTCTTGCACTCTCTCAATAACTTCAACCAGAATTGCCCGTTCTACGAAAGTTTCCAAGAACTCGTCTCGCTCTTCACTTGTTACAAAGCGATCAAATTTTTCGCGTCCAAGCACATCGCTAAGTTCTTCCAACAACTCAAGCGACAATAGAACCTCACCATGTTTCAAAGCACAGCGAAATGCTTTCGAGGGATTGCTATTCTTGAAGAGTAACGAACTCACGATCACATTTGTATCGAAAACGTAACGCGCTTTACTGCTCATTCAAAATCGAGTTCAAAATTTCCGGGGTCAATCCTCGCTCCTGGGCTTTTTGGCTGATATCGTCCATGACTTCTTCGAGTGTCTTCTTTTGACGAGTTGCTTGAGTTAATTTTAAGCTCAGCAACGCCTCAAACTTTCGCTTTTGCTCTTCAGGTGCAGTTTCAAAGATGTGAGCCGCTTCTGAATTGACACGGACTGTAATAGGTTTCGTTTCCATAGCGTGACACAGCTGATTGCCTGATAAAACTCTGGGGGGGACGAAAGGCAGTCTAGGAGGGAAGCCTAGCTTAGTTTAAGCTAGCAGTTACTACCCTCTAGGCAAAAATGATGGCTTCGACTTCCAACTCTATGATGCGTTGCATGAATTCCTGCGTCAACGGGACATCCACTGGCAAGATGCCCGCCAGGTGCAAACCTTGTGCTGGATGAGCGTGGGCATCATCCCAAGCCAAAAGGTCTACCTCAACGGGTTCGGCGTTTACGTCCTCAGTTGTGCTCAATTCGCCCAAAGGTCGAGGGTTAACGTCATAAGCCTTTCAAGACAGTTGTTTAATTTTAGCTCGCCTCTCCTCCAGTAACGAATTTGCCCTCAACGTGTGGCCTCCGATATCCTGATGCGGATTAATCCCTCTGATACAAGCAAGACTGCCATTGCCACCAGGGAACTTAGCCACCTAACGGTGAAGTTGTGCAGCGGTAGATAACCTTGAATTCCCACCGATAACCTTTATTCCGTCCGCACCAACGAGGTGTTAGGGGGCTAACAAGAGCAATTCACCTAGTCTGCAATCAGAGTTTTGGGAGTAATCGCAAACTCTAGCTGTGAACGATAGAAGCAAACATCGAACTCCATAAAAAAGTTAACCTGCCCCAGGATAAGCGGCACGTTAGTAGCTTGTGTCCAAGCAAACACCAGTTGTATAGGCTCAAGCTGTCCGACGACTGCCTGGGCAAGCACAACCCGTGCCTCGTACTGAGCTAAGTTGCCGGTCAAGCTTAGTGCAGTAGTTTGCCTCTCCCATTCGTATCCAAGCTCGATTCCTAAAGAATAGGGCAATACATTTACACTGGCCCCAGTATCCAGTAGACCCGTTGCGGCGACAGCCTTCTCTTGATAACCCAGTGTAAAAGGCAGATATGGGCGAAAACTGGCTTCTCCTAATGCCGGATCGCCGGAGAGGAATGGATACCGCTCAGTGTTATACATGATCTGAAGTTTTGGCAGATTGTAAAACTTTTAACATCGTAGCCGCTGCTTCATCCGCACCATAGGGTGACCACACTGGATAAGCCTGCTTAGGTTTAATTAGGTCGGTTTCCTGCTGAGCCAGTTCTGAGATCAGAAGCTGCATGATGTAAAACTTGTCTGAACGACTCAATTCTTTTAATGTCAAGATTAATTCTGGTGAAACCATATCAAAAACTCCACGCGAGACGGCTTTACCTTTCTATCTTAACTGTCTTAGTCCACTGTCATGAGGTGTTAAGTGGCACATATTACTCGTCTTCTAAAATGCCTCATGGCTTTTTCTCAGAGTTTTTAGGTTTACGCCTATCCTTTACATAGACGAGGTTATTTCTGCGTTCTATGTCAAACAAATCAACTGCCTCAAATAGAGTACTCAGTTTAGAGTATCCGTAATTACGCGGATCAAACGACGCTTGATTAGCTATGTGCGCCCCAATAACTCCTAGATTAGACCACCCATCATCTTCCTGAGTACTTGCAATTGCTAGCCTTAGTAAATTCACTAATTTTGCATCTTGCTTTAACTCTTTGGTTGTTTTTTTAACGCTTCCAACTTCCCTAGATATTTCGGAATCAACGTCTTGACCCAGATTTTCCAAATATAAGAAAGTTGAGCAGGCATAAACGAACGGGAGAGGAGACTTTTTTTCTCCAAATCCGTAAACTTTTAAGCCACTTGTGAGAATCCGCATAACCAAAGGTGTAAAGTCGCAGTCACTCGACACAATTGCAAAGGCATCAAGATGTTGTGTATACAACAAATCCATTGCATCAATAATCAATGCTGCATCTGTTGCATTTTTTCCCTTTGTATAGTCAAACTGTTGAACTGGGCGAATTGCAAACTCATGCAAATTGTCTTCCCAAGCCTTCAGTGAGGGGCTTTTCCAGTTTCCATAAGCTTTTCTGATGTTCGCAACACCATATTTTGCAATTTCAGACAGAATCGCATCAATCTTAGAGGCAGGAGCGTTATCTGCATCAATTAACAGTGCAATTTTTGATTCTGATTTCTGCATTTCTTGCTATGGGTTTTGCCTGTTTTAACGCTGACCTCAAACAGATACGCTCTCAGTCCCAAAACAACTTAAGCCACCTACTAAGTAATTCAATACAATCGAGGTTTCGGTCTGGTGATTGCCGCCACTTAGTGGAGAATTACTTTCACCCCGAAAGTGCGCCAGCGCATGGAGTGCTAACTATATATTCAACGTCAGATCTGATGGATAAGTCCGGATATTGGGATGTTATCATGTGGAACCACCTGATAACACCTAGATTTTGGGTATGATTCATCAAACTTAACGCTTAAGTCTGGGATTCTAGGGTGTTATCCATCACTTTTGACGCTTAAGCTGAGGCAATAATTGGGGAGCTATCCGTCACTTTTAAGTGATAACACCTGAGAGTCGGATGTTATCCATCACTATAACATCACGATGAACAGTTAGCGATCGCTACCGCCACCCCGCCTGCTACCCATCTCGCGATCGCATTGACTGCTTGCTGCAAGCGTCTGCGCCATCACCCCATCTTCAAAGATCCCCCCGACGACCTCGCCCGTGGGAGTACGCGCCGTCTGCCAGCGCCTCGTCTGGGACCGGGAACCCCAGGGTTAGGATCAGGATGCTTGCGTCACCGCCAACGCCGCCTGCAAACGTGGCCCATCCGTTCCCCGCTGGTGGAGCAACAACCAGGATTGGGTGAGATCCGGTCCATGCACCGCCCCCGTCAACGCCGCCCGCAGCGTCCGCATCACCATTCCCCGCTTCAGCCCCGTGGATTTCGTCACCTGCTTCAACAGACTCGACACCGCCTCCGCCTCCAGGGTCACCGTCGCCAGACTCGCCAGAATCTCCGTCAGCACCGCCTGGGCACCGTCCTGCTGTAACTGCTGCTGCGCCTCCTCATCCAGCGTCACGGTTTCACTAAAGAAAAACTGACCCATCGCCACCGCCTCATCCAATCGACTCAGGCTCGGCCCCAGCAACGCCGCCAGATTCTCTAACCAGGTGCGATCGCCCACCGGATCAAACCCATACCCCGCCCCTTGCCAATAGGGAATCAGCAAATCCGTCAACTCCGGGACAGGCAGATCGTGGAGATATTGCCCATTCAGCCAATTGAGCTTATCCCAGTCAAATTTGGCCCCCGCCCGGTTGACGCGATCGAACCCAAACACCGTAGCCGCCTCCGCTAGCGAAAACCGTTCCTGGGTCGAGTCTGGGGGTGACCACCCCAACAGCGTCATATAGTTCACAAGGGCCTGGGGCAGGTAGCCCATGCGCTGGAAGTCAGAAATTGAAGTCACCCCATCCCGCTTCGAGAGCTTTTGTCCCGCCTGGTTCAGGATCAGCGGCGTGTGGCCAAATTGGGGTACGGCAGCCCCCAAGGCTTCGTAGAGCAGGATTTGTTTGGCTGTATTGGCAATGTGATCCTCGCCGCGAATGATGTGGGTCATCCCCATATCAATGTCATCCACTACCACCACAAAGTTATAGAGCGGTTGACCAATGTCCCCCACGGTTGCCCGACGGGCAATCACCATATCCCCGCCCAGATCGCTCCCCTGCCAGGTTACCGTCCCCCGGACCATATCCGTCCAGGTAATCGTGCGATCGTCGTCAATTTTGAAGCGCACCACGGGTTGCCGTCCTTCTGCCGCAAATGCCGCCTGTTGCTCTGGGGTTAGGTTCCGGTGGCGATTGTCGTAGCGAGGCGCTTCCCCCCGTGCCTTTTGGGCCGATCGCATCGCCTCCAGTTCGTCTTCCGTGCAATAGCAGTAATAGGCCAACCCCTGATCCAGGAGTTTGCGCACCGCCTGTTCGTAGAGATCCAAGCGTTTCGACTGGAAGAAGGGACCCTCATCCCAGGTTAAACCCAGCCAGGTGAGGCCATCCAGGATATTTTGCGTGTATTCTGGCCGCGATCGCTCTAGGTCTGTATCCTCAATCCGCAGGATAAACTGGCCCCCGTGGTGGCGGGCGAACAGCCAGTTGAAGACGGCAGTCCGGGCGGTGCCGATGTGAAGATTGCCAGTGGGGCTAGGGGCGATACGAACGCGAACAGTCACAAGCGCAATGAGTTAAAACAGCATCCCCTATGCTAGCAAGATTCCGCCCCTGGCTTAGTGACTTAGTGGCTTAGTGACTTAGTGACTTTGTGTTTTCACCACTAAGACACCAAGGGCACGAAGGGGCACGAAGGGGCACGAAGGGCTAGGGAGTGGGCGGGGTTGAGAAGCGACGGCGCTGATCCCAGCCGCGACCGAGGAGGGCGAGGAGGACGACGGTGCCTTGAATCACGCCAGCGAGAGAGGACTCCAGTTGGAGCGACAGGGGGAGTTGCAAACTGCCAATATTGAGGGCGCTGAAGAAGAAGGCGATGGGTAAAATCCACAGGACCCTTGATCCGGTGAGCAGCACGATCAGCAGGGCTAGGAAGCCCAGTCCGCTGGAAATATTGGGAATCAGCCGATGGAAGACTGCCGTTACCTGGAGTGCGCCTGCAACCCCGGCCAGGGCACCACAGAGGGCAAAGGCGCTGAGTAATTGCGTTGTGGCGGGAATCCCCAAAATATACGAAGCCCGGAGGTTTTGCCCCACGGCCCGCAGGCGGAGTCCCAGGTAGGTGCTACGCATCACGACCCAGGTAGCCAGCAAGGCTAGACCCCCCAGCATCAGGGCAACGGGACTGGCTTCCGTCTTCCCGATCGTGCCTAACCATAGGGAGGGGTCAAACAATTCTGTCCCACTCATCGATGCCACCCCCGGTCGCTTCCAGGGGCCAAAAATTAGGTACAGGGCCAACCCCTGGGTCACGAAATTTAACCCCAACCCGGCGAAAATTTCATTCACCTTGCCAAATACATTCAGCCAGCCCGTGAATAGCCCCCAGAGGGCACCCCCGATCGCGCCGCCGATCATACTCAGCACAATGACTAAACTCGCGGGTAAGGCTGGGGCCAACAGCCGCAACAATCCAGTAGTGACGATCGCGCCCACCATCATCTGCCCCTCAATGCCCAGGTTATACAACCCCGCCGTGAAGGTAAACACCAGACCACTGGCGCAGAGTAACAGGGGCGCTAACGTGGCCAGTACCCGTGCAAACTGATCCGGTGTCCCAAAGGCTCCCTGCACAAGGCTCGCGCCCACCTGCCACGGCGAAGCCCCCACCAACAGAATCATGAGGGCGATAAAGCCCACGGCACCGATCAGTGCTATCACCCGATACAAAAGTCGATTTATCTTCATTCTGCTCAGCCTCGGTGCCCTGGGAGGTGAGGCCGAAGTTGCTCTCCGCCGCTGGAATCATCCACCCGATGTTCGCGTAGCATCTCCGTAGGAGAGTGACCCCTGAGCTTGACAGAATCCTGCGATCGCGTAGAGTCTGAGAACATAGCCGTACCCCTAATCATCAGCGAACCGAAACCCATGATCACCGCTCCCCTCCTCCTGCAACAGCCTCCCGACTGGATCATGCCCACCCTGCAAGTCATGGCCGTCGCCATTATCGTTGTGTTAACCCTCGCCTTGGGCCTCTATTTCTGGGGTGATTAAATCTCACCAAGAAAATGGCTTTGGGAGTACCGTCCTTCTAGGGTGGCTTTTCACCTAGGTGCGTTATCGCGAAATCATTAGTCAAATCCTACACTGAGATATGCGCGTTTTTGCCTGGAATGCTCCAGCGTTTAATGCTACCCACGGTGACGGGCATGTTATCAGCTATTGAAGCGGCAATAGAGACTTTTTCCCACCTCGATCGTGTCCAGTTGCCGTCTTGAGGCGATCACTTCGGTAAAAGTAGCCGCCGCCTGGAAGGTATTCTTCACGGTAAAATTGAGGGCGCGATCTTGGGACGTGGTGCCCAAATTCCGCAGGTCGTAGTACACCCGGTTCAAGAAACTCCCAAGGGTGCGGCGCATGGCTTCCTGGTCGGCTTCGCCTACGGCGGCTTGCATGGTTTCAAAGGCCGCATTGACCAGACTGTTGACCTTCTAGCCGCACAGTCCGCGAGTGCTTTGGGGGTCAATCACCGGCACCACCTGCCCGGACAAGAGCTTGATGGTGCGTCCGGTTAAGACACCGGAAATAAGAAAGATATTATTGCCTATAGCACTCTCAAGTCATTTGTAAGAAGTTACTGTATCTAAAAAGCTTGGGAAAACTAAAGGTCTGACGATGCGTCACTAACTCAAAGAGAACCTGCACCGCTCTAAAAGAATTACAGATATGATAAAACTCCCGAATAAAACGTTTCCCCTATAACCAAATATCCTCAATCGGATTCTGGCTCGGATCATTGGGCGCAAAGCGTAGACAGACCACTCGCCAATCTCGCTCCTCAAGGCCACTATTCACTGACGCTAAATACGCTTTTAACTGCTGAGAACAATGGTAGCTTGCTCCATCCCAAATCAACGCTATACGACGCCCCCTCGCCTGCTCTACCAGATCCTTAATAAAAGCAATTGTCGCTTCTGAATTACCGGCCTTGGCTGGCTTTACTAAACATTCCCCCGTCTCCACATTTACTGCCCCATAATAGGTTTGCTTGCAACGCTCATTCACAATCGGAACCTCGACACGCGCCTCACTCTTTCCCAAACATACCCACATAGATCTCCCCAGTCTAAGGGGCATTCGTCCTCAAAATAGACGATTAAATCACCTGATCTAAGCCCGTCAGGATTATCGGGTGGTTAACCTGTGGGAAGTGGAGGCCGAAATCGTTTTTCAACAGTCGTTGCGGGCGTTGTTGCCGTTTGTGCCGATTTTGAAGTCAGGGGACGAGGTGGCAACCGTACAACGGGCGTTGGGGTTGCTGCGGCAGGATGCGCAGTTGGTGGAGTTGGAAGCGTTACTGGCGTTTTTTGCTAGTTTTGTGTTGGAGAGTGATGTTGTCCGGCAAATCATGAGGTGGGATATGGCTGTGCTACGCGAGTCGCCCTGGTATCAAGAGATTTTGCGGGAAGGGGAACTAAGAGGCAGACAGGTCGGTCGGCAAGAAGGCCGGCAAGAAGGCCGGCAAGAAGAAAGCAGATCGCTGATCCTCAGACTACTGCATCGGCGGGTGGGGGCACTGACACCGGAGTTGACGCAACGGGTGCAGGCATTGGATTTGCCACAGCTTGAGGCGTTGGGAGAGGCGTTGTTGGATTTTACGCAAGTGGCGGATTTAGTCAATTGGCTCGATTCCTAGGATGACGTTGGCGGTGGTCTGTGCCTGAGCTACCCAGGGTAAATTCCGCGAGAACCCCAATTAAAGACTTGTGGCGTAGGCGTCCCGCCTGCCAGGTTACGCTGTCGTAATTTTTGGCAATAGTGACGCAAAGTTTGGTAATAATCCCGCAATCTTTGGCAATAATGCCCCCATTGGCGGGTGAGGGTTTGAGAAAATAGTCGGTATAAATACTGGTGCTGGGCAGAGGGTAGGGCCATGCTGAAGCATTGGGTTTGGGGGACGGTGATCCTGCTGGGGCTGGCGGGGCCGGGGGTGCTGGGGGTGTTGGCGCAGCCGGTGTTGGTGCAGGAGGTTGATGCGAAGGCGGAAGCCGATCGTTTGATGGATCAAGGGAAAGAGCAATATCAAAAGAGCCAGTTGCAAGAGGCACTTGAGTCCTGGGAGAGAGCACTGGAATTGTATCTCCAAATCGGGGATCGTCAGGCTGAAGGGAACTCACTCAATAACATCGGAATTGCTCATGCAATTCTAGGGAACTATCGTAAGGCTCTTGATTTCCACCAACAGGCTTTAGTTATTCGCCGAGAATTAGGAGATCGTCAAGGAGAAGGAGACTCGCTCAATAGTATTGGGGGTATCTACAACGATTTAGGGAACTATAGCCAAGCTCTTGATTTTTATCGACAGTCCTTAGCTATTCGTAGAGAAACGAATAATCGGCCAAGAGAAGGAGATTCCTTGGAGAGTATTGGGATAGTTTATGACAAGATGGGTGAGTATGGTAAGGCTCTCGACTTCTATCAGCAATCTTTAGCGATCTGTAGAGAGACGATGGGGCAAAGGTGCGAGTCCAGTTTACTGAACAACATTGGATTAACGTACAGGAATCTAGGGATTTACGATCAAGCTCTTGAATTCTATCAACAGTCTTTAGATCTTATCAGGAAAATTGGAAATCATCGCGATCAAGGGCGTACAATCCATAATATTGGGATAATCTATGATGACCTAGGAGAATATAGTAAAGCAGAAGTGTTGAATCTTAAGATTTTATTTTCTAAAAATAGACACACTAATCC
>JBBILC010000046.1:0-32912 GCA_037445115.1 Coleofasciculaceae cyanobacterium bin_20 | reverse complement strand
GCCGGAAATTCGCACGATCGAGCCAGTCGCAACCCTGCAAGCCATCCAGGAAGCTTTACTCACGGCCAACTCCCTCGACGACATCCGGCAGTTGTACACCAACTAAAACTGAGCCAGTGGCCCGATCGCAAACGACCAGATCGGGCCAGTCAGTCTAGGCCAATTGGAAGCGACGGGCGATCGTCACCCCCTCTGGCAACACGGCGATCGCTCGCATCATTCTCAATCGGAATGCTTAAGCAACCATCCCGGCAAGGGAAAAAGTTCATCATGGAACAGAAGAGAGTAGACCTAGAGCAATGAGCAGTTAACGCCCTAGGGCTTTGAGGAAAATGCCGAGAAAACTCAGCACCCCCACCGCCAGCAAGGCGATCCCCACGTACTCGGCGGTGTTTGAGCTACTGTACACATAGCGATCGCTCTGGATGCGGGTCACAATTTGGCGGTGATCTTTCAGCGCCGCAGCCATCGCAAAAATACCAATGCTGATAAATAGCAGACCGATGCCATTGGTCCAGGGGTGGAATCTGATGCGATCGCCCAAGCGAGTCGCTTCAATGGTTTTGACAATAGTGGGAATGCCAAAGCCAAAGCCAATCAACGACAGGGCCGTGCGAATCCAGGCCATCAGCGTGCGATCGGCGGCGGCGCGGGTGCGCTCCTTAGCTAGTTCGTTGGCAAGGTTATAGGGATTAGGATCGGGTGGCGAGGGAAGAGGTGGCACGGTTTTAGACACTAGGGGAATAACTCTGGGCTAGGTGGGGGTTGTTGGGCGAGATGAAGAGCAGCCTTTTCCGCCTCTAACTCCCGCGCCAAAAACACATTGAGAAACGTCCGAATCACCGCTAGTAGAGCCAGACTGCCCAGGGCTTCTAAGGACGGAGCAATGGTCGTATTGGCAATGTCGGCCCCCAACTGAAACTCTAGGGCCAACGAGAGCCACAGGCCAAAATTGAGCCTGACTTTGGCCAGGGACATCTCTGGATCGCGGGCGATGCGCCAGTTGCGAAAATAGCGACCCCACCGCTGCTTGACCGCGAGTTGCAGGGTCGTCACTAGCCCGACCAAAATGCAGAATACTGAGATGCCTTCCAGAATCAGGGCTAATGAACTGGCCAAACCAAGAATGAGGTGCTCGAACGATTCCATAGCAGGTCCATTTCTTCGGCTGGTAGTGGTGAGTCAGGGGCAGAGGCTTGGCCAGGAGATCGCCCTGAAAGGCGATGAAGGGTCAGGTGCCTATCCAAGCCAATAGCGGTCTTGTCCTAGCCAACCCCAGCCTTTCTAGTTCTGTGCCGTGGACATTTCCGGCTTCTCAATCGATCGGGATCAGCGCCTCCGCCCACCAGTTGGGGGGGTACCTGGACACAGGTGTGCCGGTGTCGGGGCTGGTGGTTGCCGCGACGGCTCCTGAAACTTGGAGCGTGGAAAGTGCTAAGAAAAAGCCAACTAAGCCGGTGCGGGTTGTAATATTCACAATTCTTTCTCCTGTATTCCAATGAAGTTCTGAATGTTTGATCGATGGCAATCGATGATGATGCTCAGTCGGGGCATGAATCAGTCTTATTTAGGTTGTTTTGGGGGCATGTCAGTTAAAGGAATTTGTTCGCGACTGATGATCACTGATTCAAAGTAGATCCGAATCAAGTCTGTTGGCAGGGGCACCAGTCCATCCGGTCCGACCCATTGGTTCACCATCCCAACACTGGCTGAGAGGGGCGATCGTGGCATCTGGAATGGGTTAGAACGTAAACGTGGTTCGGATCGTGCCAATCACATCGACCCCATTACTGGCATTCTGGTTGGGGGCTGTCAGGACAATGAAACCGGGTGTAATCGAGATGTTATCGGTCATCTGATATCGGTAGAATCCCTCCAGGTGCCAGGGAATATCCGTTTTGAAACTTTGGGGATTCCCGCCCTCAAATTTCGTCAAGTAAGGCTCTGCCCCGACTACAAAGCCAAGCATATTCCCTTTCTTGCCCAAATCGGGGAAGGCGAAGGTCAGCGCATAGTTGAGAATCGTGCCATCTCCTTCTCCAATTAAGCGGGCGTAACTGGCACCAAACCAGCCACTAATCACAAACCCAGGACTGACCTGATAAGAGGCTTGTGCCCCGTAAGAGTTGGTGATTACGGGTGGGGGATTGAAAGAGGGACCGGGAGCAAGCCGGGTTTGCCCCGCTAAAGTATTGGCAACCGCCGTACCCGCAATGGGCAACCCATTGTAGTTAAACCCAAAGCGCCCAGAACTAAAGTAAGTATTGTTGTACGTGGCAGCAAGGCTAAATTTGGGGCTGGGCATCCAGGTAAGTTGTCCCAGAACCGAGTACCCGCCGTTGAACAAGCCGCTGCCAGCGCTGGGATCATTGGCTCGCAAACCATCCGCAACATAGAATCCGCTTAGCAGGAATTGCGGGCTTAAGTGGTAATTGATTCCGGCACCTGCCCCTGCGGCCCCCAGACTATAAATCGCGTTGTGCTGACCAAACAGCGAGATGGCACCAACCCCAGTTACATGACTATCCAACGGGTTGAGGGTGGGCATGAAGACGAACGGGACGCTATTGGCAGCCAGGATAAACGCTTGCATTTTCTTTCCGACGGGAAAGGCGTATGCGCCTCCCAGGAGGAGCAGGGAATTGTTTGTATTGGCTCCAAAAGTAGCATCCAGAGCACCCTCCGGCGATGTAACAGGCTCTCCTCCAGCGGTAGTTGTTGGTAGCCTGAAACCACCGAGCGGAAACGGGGGAGCATTCCCGGCAAGCATGGAGAGAAGGAGAAGGTCATGTCCCGTGAAGCTGGTGTTCAAATTGAGACTGACCCGATTTTGAAATACGGTTTGGTTTTCGCTGCCATCGGCTCCAAATAGATCCGCTAACGAGAAGATCACATTGCCTGAGAGTTTCGTTGTGGTAGAAAACTGTTGCTGTTCTAGCATCGCTGTCCGCGCTTCCAGCCCGTCAACCCGTCCCCGCAGGGTTGCCAACTCGGCGGCGAATTCTTCTTGCAGCCGTTTAACGACTTCTAAGTCTTCTTTTTTGACCAAGTCAGCGGTCGCGGTGGCAATCAGTTCTTGAATTCTGTCCATACAGGCATTCAAACCGGCTGCAAATTCGTAACGAGTCAGTGCTCGATCGCCGCGATAGGTTCTATCGGGATAGCCAACGATGCAGCCATAGCGCTCGACCAGGGATTGCAACGCCTGAAATGCCCAATCTGTGGGTTTGACATCGGTGAGTTGAGAGACCGATGTCACTTGCTCGAATCCATCCGCTACGGCACTTTCCTCGTCATTGTCTAAAAAGAGGGGGTCGTTCGCTGCGATCGCGGGTGCAGGCAGAAGATCATCCTTTTGAGACTCAACCGCTGGTGCCGGAGTGCTTGGCGCAGGCTGAGATGCCAACACTGGAGGCGTGGGCAGAACCGTTGCGAGATTAAACCAAACGGTTGATAACAAACTCAGTTGTAGTAAACCACGGCGGTGCGATCGCGGGTTCTGATTAAGTCCAAATCGATTTTGAAAATTCATGAACTCTCCTCTCCACACTAATTAAAGTTGCAAATATTTTAAGCGGTGTTCAGCATCGGGCAATGGAAGATAGCCGGAACCATTTGTAACGGGACGGAGGCGCGTCAGCATGCCAACAAGGTTACAGATCGTGCACGGCGGGCGTCGCCACCCAGCCACCATCCACGCCGCCGGGCAGCATCTGTCCGACATCCTCGCCCACCTCCTCGTCGATCAGCCGATTCAGCTTGGCATTCATGGCCATGATCAGGTCGGCGTTTTTCTCGCGATCCAGCGCCAGGTTGTTGACTTCGTTCGGGTCGTTCTGGTGGTCGAACAGTTCGACATCGTTTAGTTCAAACAGTTCCTCAATCGTGGTGGGTCGATTATGCTGCTTGGGGGAGAAGTAGCGAGTGAACTGGTAGCGGCCATCGAACACGCTGCGGATGGCACCGCGTTTCATCATGTCCGGGTGCAGTCCGGCTTCCTTAATCTTGTCCGGCCCACCCTGTGCCAACAGATCGCGCGCCTTCAGCAAGAAGTCGCCGTCTAGGGTGGCAAACATGTTGAAGCAGAAGAGCTGACCGTCGCGCACCGTGTCGAAGTCTGCCTGCTCTGGGGCAGCGAGCACCGGGGAGAAGTCCTTGCCTGGGAGATCCTTGGTGATGGCGGCTTTCGTCTCGGGGCTGGCGTTGGTGAGCGAGATCAGGGTTGGTACGAGGTCGAGGTGGGTGGTCACGGCCTGACAGCGCTTGCCACCCGGGTAGGCGGGGTGCGCCACGATCAGCGGCACGTTGTTCTGTTCGCGGTAGGAGGTGGCCCCTTTTCCGGTCATCTGGTGCGCGCCGCCGAGTTCGCCGTGGTCCGAGGTCAGAATGACGATGGTGTTGGACGCGAGGCCACAATCCTCCAGTTCGTCGAGCACCGTCAGGATGTGGCGGTCAACATCGTGCAGTGCGTTGAGATAGAAGTTGTGCCGCTTGCGCCAGCGCCAGGTCTCGTTCACTGGGATCGGCCCGGTCATCACATCGTTCCCGATGGTGAAGTCGGTGTGAGCGGCGGGGCGTCCGGGCGCGTCGAGCGGCTGCGAAAAACTTTCCGGCAGTTCAAAGTCCCACTGCTTGACGTACATCTCATGGGCCGGATCACCCGCGATGTGGGTCAGATTGTTTTTGCCTTGCACAGGCTGTCCCGGCTCGTCCGTGTCGTAGAACATCACGTCGTGCGGGTTGACCAGATTCACCGCCAGGAACCACGGTTTGTTCTCCTGCGCCAGTTCCGAGGCTTTGCCCCGTAGCCAGCTCGCGGCGGCGGCGGCGATCATGCCGTCGTGCAGGTAGCCACCCTGCGTGTGGGCGATGATGTCGCCAATCCCAAGGTAATCGGCAAAGCCATAGGCTTCCATCTCCTGGGTGAAGATTTTCGTCGGTGCTTCAAGGGTGTTTTCGGTCTCAAACTCGCGGGAGAGGTGCCATTTGCCCTTGTAGGCGGTGTAATAGCCAGCCGCGCGGAGATGGTGGCCGAGGGTTTTGATGTCGGTTGACATGCTCTGCATCCAGGGGAAGTTCGTGTTGTCGAACATCTTGGTCTGCTGGATGTGAAGTCCGGTATAGATCACCGATCGCGAGGACGTACACACGCAGGAGTTGATGCGGTGATTCTCGAATACCACACCCTTTTTCGCGAGTCGCTCGTGGGCTGGCAGGCGATAGTCTCTGGGGAGTTCACCCGGGCGAAAATGGCGCTCCTGATCCGTCAAGATAAATACGATGTTGTAGGGCCCTGCCGCTTGCTTGTCTTTTAGCATGGTTTCTGCCTCCTTGTGAAATAAAGAATGGTTTGTCGATTGCAGTGGAACTTTTAGGCACCCGCTCACGGGCCGGAGTGGGGCGGATGGCGCTGGCTGACTAGATAGCCCAGGGCGCTCGGCATCGCCAGCAGGGTGATCAAAATCGTGGTCGAGACACTCAGACGACTCGACAAGGTGCGGGCGGCTTCTAGCCCCTGAACGATGAAACACCAGGTAATGACGATCGCAAACAACCCCACGGTAACAGCGCTGAGGCTAGAGAGGAAGTCTTTGAGGGTGGGCAGGTGGGCTTGGGGAATGCGACGACCCAGCAGCACTCCAGAGATAACCCCCGCCAAGGCTTGGCTGACCACCAGAATCAGCCGCAGATGTAAATCAATCGGCTCTTTTTCGGCGGCGAGATGTCCGGTCATGATGCCGCCTAGGCCGATGATCATGCCCGCGATCGCCCCCACCCCAATCCACCAGTACATCGGCTTGGAGATATAGGCGCAGGCCACAATCAGACTGGCCAGACTCAAGGAACTCACTATAGCGGCCAGGGTGAGGGGCAACTGGGTAATGATCACCAGGGTGAGGGCTACGCCAACCCCGGTGCCCGCCAGCAGCAGCAGGGATTGTCGGGGACCAGAGAGTTGGGGATAGTTTTGCATGGGGCGTTTCCGTCGGCTTAGTCCACATAGACTACAACGTAGTGGGTGCCGTGGGGCTGGTATAGCCATCGTCATTCAGGTTAGGACAAGGAGCTTAAGCCCCTTGTTGATCACAGCCTTTGAAATGTCCTAATGAGCGTGACTACCGCTATAGGATCTGGGAGACCCCTTAGAATTGAGATGGCCGGGGTAACGCCAGCCCGACTCGTGGAGGAAAGACCCTTGTACCTAGAGGCTTCGCCCCCGCTGACCGGGGAAAATCGCATGGTATTTCGATCGCTAGATTGGGCTGCCTTTCAACAAATTCGCCAGCTTTTGGCAGAGCGCACCCATGCACGCTTTACCTACGACACCGGAACGTTAGAAATCACCATGCCGCTAGAGGGACATGAGCGTTTGGCGCGGTTAATTGAACTGTTCATTCGCATTTTGGTAGTGGAACTAGGGTTGAAAATGAAATCGATGGGTTCGACGACCCTGGGGCGGGCAGACCTGCTTAAAAGTGCAGAACCCGATAACGGCTATTACCTTCAGAACTACGCTCTGGTGGCCGATCATGAGGTGGATTTAGCGGTTGATCCCCCCCCGGATTTGGTCGTGGAAGTGGATATTACCCATACCGATATCCAGAAAAATGACCTCTATGCCAGCCTGGGAGTCCCTGAGTTTTGGCGGTTTAATGGCCACCAGTGGACGATTTTGCAGCTCGTAGGGGGACGTTATCAGGAGTGCGATCGCTCTCCCACCTTTCCCCTGGTCACCAAACCCGATCTCTACAACTTCTTGGCCACGGCGATGACCGATGAAGTCACCGCAGAACTGAACTTTCGGCAGTGGGTGCGCCGCCAAACCCATGCCTGAACCAGCTCCAACCCCTGAGACAGCCGAGCCGCAGACGAGCTTCCGGTGATCCGGTTATAGCGGTAGTCACGCTCATTAGGACATTTCAAAGCCTGTGATCAACAAGGGGCTTAAGCCCCTTGCCCTAACCTGAATGACGATGGCTATACAACAATCGGATATCAAACTGGTGACGATCGCCTCGGAGCTAGGCTACACCGCTCCCGCCAACTTTGCCCGTGCCTTCAGACGCTTGACTGGAGTTGCGCCCCGCGAGTTATGCCCCTATCCGGTCCGAAATAGGCCGCACGCTGATTCAGTTAAAGCTACCTTTGCTTTGTTTGTTCAGTCATCATCGTCGCTCACACAGGAAAAGCTCCTCAGCATAAATGAGGAGCTAACTTGAGAATTACATAATTGAAAAAGCAAATCACTATTACCTAGGCAAGTGCAGGCGTCAACGAACCCGTTGTAACTGTCGCTGCGGCTGCCCCATAACGCACCCCACGATAGGTCAATTCACGAGTCATCGGCTGGGCTGGCACCTCAGTCACTACCGACCTCGATACCACCGCCCCGCGATATTGACCAATCACTTGGGACGTGGTCGTAACGTTGTAAACCGTCGGTTGATAAGCAACACCACGATATTGGTAAGACATGGGAAACACCTCAGAAGTTGAAGTCAATCTTCGATGTTCCTATCTTCGCGAAATCCCCTGATTCCCTCAGTGATAGGGGAGAACGATCGTCGTGACAATTCCTCGATAAAACCGTGAGAGCCACTGCCTCCAATCGTGATCCAGCCTCCCGCAAACTGTGACGAGCGTCAACCTCCCCATAAAAAGCCCAGGCCGCAAACCTAGGGAAGGGAGTGTGGATATAATTATTAGTTTTATTGTACTACAGTCCACTGTTACGATACACAACCCGCTTCTGGCGTACAGACTGCCACGATCGCCAATTGCCTGATCATCCCTGACTCCCGATCCACTACCTGAATCGCATGATGGTTCGTATTGTAGAGTGGCCAGGTTCGGGCAAGGGGTGCCCTCCAGAACCAGTTGATGGCTACCGATGAAGTCGTTCGAGCCGCGCGAATCACCCCACCAGATGCCCTGGCCCGGTTCGGCAAACTTTTTGAACGTAATTACCTGGGTGGTGGAGTCCTGTTGCTTGAGGGCGGCAATCACCGCCTGGGCACGACGCTGCTGTTCAGCGCCCCGTTGCATCCCCAGCCGACCGAGGTCGTAGATCTGGATGATGTTGAGGTTGGGCGTTGGGTTGGCAGGTTGTTTGCAGGTGTAGATGCGATCCGGACTGCAACCAAGTAACAGTACCAGATCGGCGGGAGTGAGGGTGGCGTCGAGGGCCAGGTTGCTTTTGGCGGCCCAGAAGACCTGGCGCAAGCGATCGTTGGGCACGGTGAGGGTTACGAAAGTAGATGTAGACGCTATGCCAGTTGTATTCGCAAGTAGCGATTTGGCGAGCCTTGGGCTGGACCTTAATGCCAGAGCCGCGACAGCAACTGTTAGCGGAGGTGACGTGATGGCGATGCAGTGGACGACAATCAGCCGCAATAGGGGGTAGATCGTCCTGATGATTGCCAATTTAACCAGAGCCGCGTGGATGAAACTGCGATCGATTCACGGATTGCGATGGCCAATAACGTCAAACAACTTTACACCAAGTGTGAACTTTTGTCGTAAAACTGATCCCCAGTGGGAAAACTGCGATATCTTGACGATAGAAGCTTAAAGCTTCTGGCTAAGAAACAGTTAAATTCACGGAAATTTAAGGAGGTCAGTTATCGATTTCCGCGTGAATGTATCTCGTTTAACGACAACAGCATTCCAGTTGATTGCGGCCATTTCCTCGCCCTAAGAATAGGAAGGTTAAGAACGGATCATTTGATTAGTTCCCCTTCAGATAGTCTCAAATATGTCGAGGAAATCAGGGAGCGATCCTGCGGGTGCTGTTGTTGTGTGTAAAGACTGATGGTTCGTGTCCGAGCGCCCGATTTACCGACGCATTTTCCCTGGTTAAATAGTCCACCGCTATCCCTCCAATCGCTACGGGGGCAGGTGGTATTGCTCGACTTTTGGACCTATGGTTGCATCAACTGTTTGCATGTCCTGGATGATTTGCGGTTTCTAGAAGCGAAATATGCTGAGCAGTTGGTGGTGATTGGGGTGCATTGTGGCAAATTTGCCCAGGAGCGATCGCCTGCGAGTGTGTACCAAGCAATGCAGCGCTACGGTATTACCCATCCAGTGGTGGTGGATGTGGACGACTGGCTCTGGGATCGATATGCGATTCGGGCATGGCCAACGTTGGTGGTGATCGATCCCAATGGCTATATCGTGGCCACACGATCGGGTGAGGGACAGCGGGCGGTTTTGGAGGCGGTGATTCAGCCAGTGTTGGGAGAGGTTGCCAAGCCGCCAATGGGGGTGTCTTCACCGGTGCTGGTGTTGCCGGATGATACGCTGCTGAAGTTTCCCGGCGCGGTGTGGGTCGATGAAGCGAGTAAGCAACTGTTCATTGTAGATACGGGGCACGATCGCCTAGTGATCACAACGTTAGCGGGCCAGGTGCAGGGCCTTGTCGGGTCGGGGGTTGCCGGGTATCGGGATGGGAGTTGGGCAGAGGCCCAATTTCGTGCACCGCAGGGATTGGCTTGGGATGCCCAGCGCCCGTGTCTCTATGTAGCTGATACGGGCAATCATGTGATTCGGCAGGTGGATTGGCAATCGCGCCAGGTGACAACGATCGCCGGGACGGGTGAGCAGAGTCGGGTTCTCTCTCCCCACGGCGGTCGCGCTAGGGAGGTGGCCCTCAACTCACCCTGGGGAGTCGTCTGCTTGGGGGAGCAGTTATATGTGACGCTGGCGGGGGCACATCAGCTTTGGCAGATTGATGTGCAGGCAGGTACCGCCCAAACAGTCTTGGGAACGGGGGCGGAGTTTTGTGTGGATGGGACGGCTGATGTTGCGGCCTTTGCCCAACCGAGTGGGATCACGACGGACGGGCAGCGATTGTTTATCGCCGATAGTGAGACGAGTTGTATTCGGGTGGTGGTGCTGTCGGAGCCGCCGACGGTGCAAACGCTCTGTGGAAGTGGCGATCTGTTTGGCTTTGGCGATCGCGATGGGGTCGGGCCTACGGTGTGCTTGCAGCACTGTTTAGGCGTTGCCTATGCCCAGGGTAAGGTTTGGATTGCCGATACCTACAACCACAAGGTCAAGTGTCTGGATGTGGCCACGGGTAAGTGCATCACGCCTTGGGCCGAGCGTCAGGCCAACCAGTTGGCCGAACCAGCCGGTTTAGCGGTGACGAGCCAAGCGTTGTATGTGGCGGATACGAACCAGCATGCGATTCAGGTCATAGATCGGGAGTCAGGAACGATAAGACAACTGGCGATCGCGGCAGCGTGTACGCCAGAAGCAGACTGTTTTTAGCAAGGACATATAGTACAATAAAACTACTAATTTATCCACACTCCCTTCCCCAGGTTTGCGGCCTGGGCTTTTTATTGGGAGATTGACGGCGGTCACAGCTTGCGGGCCGTCGGATCACGACTGGGGGAATGGCGGCTCACGGTTTTATCGAGGAATTGTCACGATGATAATTCTCCCCGATCACTGAGGGAATTGGGGCATTTCGCGATGATAGGAACATCGAAGATTTACTTCAACTTCTGATTGCCTTTGCTTCTCGACAACCCACTTGTTCCCATGAGTCTGCTGTCCCCGCAGACCCATGTTGTCATACTTATAATACAATCGTTCTATCAACCATTGGCCTAGGCCAAAAGTCAGAGTCGGGGTGGCGAAAAATCAACCCTAGTCAGATGCCACCTTGCTGCCTTGGGCTGGAGACAGGGAGGCGATCGCCCGATCGAGGAGAGCACCATGCGCAACCTACTGTTCATCGAAAGTGCCGGTAAGCTGATTGATCTAGGTACTTCCGTGCTGAATGTAGGACCCGCAAGATTTCTACGCGCTTACCTTTAACCCGATAAATGATGAGATAGGGAGTGCCCGCGATGACCAACTCTCGCGTATTGGCAATGCGCCCGGTGCGCCCCATCATCGGAAACTCGGTGAATTGGTCTACCGCTAGTTGAATTCTGCGCACGAGCTTAGCGGCAGCTTCTGGGGCATCTGCCGCAACATAGTGGTAAGCCTGCTCCAGATTTTTGAGTGCTTGCCGCAGCCATTTAATTGACATGGGTCAAACGGGCAAATACTGCCTGCACCTCGGCATCCGTCGCGAAATCTCCCGCATCAGCTTCAACGAGGCTTTGCTAAATCTCCTGGATCTGCCACTGGTGCATCTCCAGATACAGTGCAATGGCTTCATTGATCACATAGCTGCGATCGCGATCGAGTCCAGCCGCGATCGTATCTAAGGCGTTGCGTTTCTCGGCATCAAGGCGGAAAGTGACGTTTTCTTTGCTCATGGGGACCTTCCTATTGGGGAAGAGCGGCTTGCCTTCGAGCATGCGCCATCTTGCGCTGCAAGGCAACGTCAGGCTGGTGGTTAGCATGAGCGGTTGCGCGTCTGGGCCGAGTGACGTGCTGTGCTTGCCGGATGATTAGCGGCCCAAATCAGATTCATCAATAATCAATCTGTCAAGCGCTTGACAAGAAAATTAACAATGCGTTACATTGTGTAACAACAGGACAGACAACACCCATTACTCACAGAGGCAACGACGATGTACACCACCCAACTCGACAACGGTATCCTCAATAACTACGCGACGGAGCCGGAAATGTACTATGCCACCTACCCCTCGGCGTTCCAGCAACAACGGTATGCGCTGCAAGGCGGTCTGGCGACGTTGTTTGTGACGGCCCTAGTGCTGTTCTCGTTTGGGATTCATTAAAAGTTTTCGCTGAACGAATTGCTCCTTATTGGTTTCTCCCTTTTCGG
This sequence comes from Coleofasciculaceae cyanobacterium bin_20, assembly GCA_037445115.1. Classification (GTDB taxonomy): domain Bacteria; phylum Cyanobacteriota; class Cyanobacteriia; order B231; family B231; genus Trichothermofontia. The sequence continues at coordinate 21,157 of JBBILC010000046.1, read as the reverse complement.
TTTTTGGAATTGAGGCTTGATCGCTCTGGCGGTAAACGTCAGGGCTTTTTCCATGAGAGGCCAAGCGATAACATCGTATTTGTCTAACTTTTATTTCAGTAAGAATAGTTTTGTTACAAAAGAATGTTTGGGTTAGCGGAGGCGACTAAACTAGTCAGTAAGATTGCTGAAATATCGATGCTGAGAAGGCTCAAAACCAGTTGAGCGATGCGAAGGGGTAGGAGCATTTCAATGAGGTGGCTTCTATGGCAGATGAGCAGCAGCAAGTGCTGGATGTCTATCTCCAGGAATACGGTAAGCTCAAGGATGAGCAGGTTCAGCGGATTGGGTTTCGGGATAATCTGCTGTATGTGACGCTAGCATTATTCGCGACTGTGCTAGCTTTGGCTTTTGGTGAGAAGGTAAATCCCTATGCTTTGTTGGTCCTTCCCTGGGTAAGTCTAGTGCTGGGGTGGACCTATCTGGTTAATGATCAGAAGGTTTCAGCGATCGGTCAGTATATTCGCTCTACTCTTGTGGATAAAGTTAGTAGTCTAGCTGGTAGGGGGGATACTGATATTTGCGAACCTGAGCCGGTGTTTGGATGGGAGATAGCCCATCGGAGTGATCACTGGCGCAAGCGCCGTAAAGTAGAGCAGCTTATTATTGATGAAATTGCGTTTGTGATATCAGGATTTGTCGCACTCGTAGTTTTTGGAATTTTAGTACCATCTATGTATTGGTGGGATAAAGTTTTGGTTTTAGTAGAGTCTATACTATTGTTTTTGCTTGGAATAGAGATGTTTATTCATGCTGATTTGAAAAAAGGTTGATAACAACTTAATGAGGTAAAATAAGAATAATTTATGTTAAAAAAAGGATTGATTTTGCCATTATTACCGCAATCGAAGTTGAGCGCGAAGCTATTTGTCAGGCATTTGATCTGGCTGAGGATAATAGAGTTCGTAAAGACAATCGTACTTATTGGTACAAGCGACTACCATTGGGAAATGGTGAGTTCTATGAAATTGTAATAGGTCAGTGTTTAGAGATGGCAAGTGTTAATTCTGCATTGCTGACTAATCAAATGCTTGAGCATTGGCAACCTAATGCTGTTCTGATGGTGGGTGTTGCAGCCACAGCAGGATCAGAAGCTAAACAAAATTTGGGTGATATCGTTATTGCTAGAGAGATTGCTTACTACGAGAGAGGAAAAATTACAGCAGAGGGTAAAGAGCCAGAGCCAAAACAGGTCCCAGTAGATGCTACCCTCCTTGATCGTGTTCAAGCGTTGCTTAAAAGTGATTTTCCAATTTCAGTAGATCGCCCTGATGGTCTTAAGATTCGCCCTCAAATCGAGGTGGGCGTTATTGCATCCGGTGACAACGTAATTGCGGATGCAGCTACCCGCGACCAGATAGCGGCTACGAATCGTAAAATCCTGGCAATTGAAATGGAAGGATACGGAGTTATTGAGGCGGTACGACAGCAGCTTAACCCAACTCGATGCCTGGTAATTCGCTCCCTTTGTGACTATGCTGATAATACTAAAAATGATCTGTGGAAAAGCTATGCCGCTGCTGCTGCAGCAGGCTTCACTAAGTATTTTCTTCTGGATGAACCGCTAGCTCCATTAAATAAATCTGGGTCTTCTGAAAATAGGAATGAAAGTATCAAAGATCTAGAAATTAAACTAAAAGACTATCAAGAGAAAATTCGTCTTACAAAAATCGCTATTAAAGTGTTTGAACGAGATCTTAGTGGCATTTTCCCTAGTGAAGATCAAAGAAGATATCTTCAGTATCAATTAATTATTAAGCAGGAACATTTGCAGTCTTTAGAATCTGATGTGTGTACTATTCAAGCTAACCTAAAAAAATCAAAGGTAGGTTGTAAATGAAGAATTTAGAACCACTTGAAGTCGAAAAATCCAAAAACGATCTTGTCTTTAAATTGAAAGATTGCGAAAAGATAATTTTTACATTGGAATCTGCTATTAAAGTACATGAGATGGAGTTAGCAGGCATACTTCCTAGTAATGAATATAAAATACATCTTGAATTCGTCGTAGAGACAAAGAAGAGCGAGCTAGAAAATAGAAAGAATGAAAAATCTCAACTTGAGTCTGATTTAAGGAACCTAGAAGAAGAAATTTTAAAAATTAATGAGGAAGAAAAATTAAATTCTAAAAAGTTAATGGAGGAAGAGTATCAACAAATAGTTGAATCATTAAAGAAAGGCGAATTAGTGTTCTTTCTTGGTTCAGATATAAATCTATGTGATCGACCTCTTGCAAAAAATGGAGAACCAAAAACTTGGCATCCAGATGACCAATCTAAATATCCACCAACTGATTTTGAAATTGCTCAGTTTTTAGCTAGAAAATATGGAAGTTCTCTTAAAGAATTAATAGAAGGAGAGAGTGTATGTCCTAACTGTAATTCAACAGGCGTACCTGATCAATGTCCATTTAAAAATTTACAGTTTGTATCACAATGTATTCATGACATTTTTGGAGAATACAATCTTTACAATGAATTAATACAGCTTTTTAAGAACCATGTTTATGCTTCTAATCAAGTACATCAAAATCTAATAGAAATTTGCAAATTTATTACAAATTATAATCTTGAAATAAGAGACACTACAGTAGATTGTCCATTAATTATAAGTACTATTTATGATAGTACTCTAGAACAAGAATTTTCAAGACAAGGACAGAGATTTGATTTAATTTCCTATATTGAAAAAGGTAAAGAACGTGGAAAATATCAGCATCATACACCCTGTGAAAAATATCCTCCAGAAGAAAAGGGATTTCCAATTCCTAATCAAAATTACAGAAAGGCTCCAGAAGGTCTATACCATAAGCATGTTTTACTCAAAGAACATCCTCTTATCTTAAAGCTCTGTAATGGGGTATTTACAGAAGATCAATTTGAACAACTCATTTTTGAAAGAGTTAGTGATCAGTTGCCAAACCGAGTTAGGATGAAATTATCAAACAATATTTTGTTTTTAGGATATCCCTTAAAAACTCGCAAATCCTTAACAATTCTCAATCTTTTTTTTAAAGGTATACAACGGAATAAATGGCGAGTTATTCAGCAAGCTTGTGACAAAGGAGAACAAAAAAAATGGTCATTGGAAGATCAGTCTTCATTTATTTTTAAATCACCTAGTGAATTTATTGTTCAACTAAAACAGTATCTAGTTAATAAATACTAAGCTGGAAGTAACTATGAATATTACAGATGGACACCTACACACTCCTTATAAACGACTGAGATCCTATAATGAGGAAGATTTCAACATCTTTTTTGGTCGCGATGATCTGATAGAGACAATTTTTGAATCTGTTGAAGCTCCGGATAATATAGTTTCAATAGTCTATGGTCCTGCTGGAGTAGGTAAGTCATCTATTCTTAAAGCAGGTATTCTAAACAAAATCAATAATTATGATCATCTTTCTAATAAAAAATATGCTATTTATTTTAATACTTGGCAAGGTAATGTTTTGGAAGAGTTATTAAAGGAATTAATTATAAAATTTAATGCTTATTTTCATGAAAATGAACTTAGTAAAAACTACTCATTGTGCTCGATTTTAGAACGTTGGGCTAATCAATTAGAAACATACTTTTGTTTAATTTTTGATCAGTTCAGCGATTATTTTCGCCATCATCCACAGGATTCTACTAACACATCTGGTTCATTTATGCAAGAATTAGTTGATGTAGCTAAATATTCTCGTAATAATCTTGAGAGTAAAGTTCGATTTATTATTGCTCTTCCAAGTCCTGAATTCTTCAGAATAAACCCGTTTTTAGATGCTATTAAGTCAACTTGTTCTTTTAATGATCAACTATTAATTACTAATCTTGAAGAAGAAAATGCGAGAGACGCAATTACAAAACCTATTGAAGCATACAAAAAAGTAATTCAAAATTGCTATCCAAATCTAGCACAGTTTCAATCTCATTATATTCAATCTATAGATTCTTCATTAGTTAATTTAATCTTAAGTGATATTCTTATTGAAATTAAATCGAATAATAATTTACCCTCTATTAAATATGTAGAAGCGCCTCACTTACAGTTAATTATGACTGCTCTATGGGAAGAAGAATGTAAGGCTAAATCCGATATCTTAAGACTAGAAACATATAAAAAATTGGGAGGTAAATCAGGGATTATTAAGGCGTATATAAACAAAGCACTAGGATCTTTAAGTGAATCTGATAAGATATTGGCTGAAAAAATATTTGATCGCCTCATTACTGCTAGTCATGAGATGATGTCTTATTCTGCAAGTGATCTGGCAAAAGCTACTGGAATTGGAACAGAAGATCTTAATCGTTTACTATTAACGCTTATAGGAGGAGATTATCGTATTCTTCGTTGTGCTATGGCATCTGAGAAAAATCCAGCGGAAGTGCGATACGAAATATTTCAGCAAATGCTTGCACCTGTAATTAAAGATTGGTGTTTTCAATGTTATGAGCATCGCAAAATAATTCAACATTTACCTCTGCATGCGAAAGAGAAAAGTAGGCATAAGCAAACTGAGGTAGGTGCATTACTAGCGAGGCAGGCATATCGCTTTAAAAAAGAACAGGGTTATGAATTAGAATTGCTTCAAGTTGATGAAGCATTGCGTGAAGTATTAGGTAGTGGTGAATTTAGTGTTGTTTTGAGAGGCCACGAAAAAGAGGTTTCCTCTATAGCTATTACTCCTAATGGTAAGTGGCTAGTATCTGGAGGCCATGATTGTACCGTTCGGTTATGGAGTTTAGAGAGGAGTTTTGATGAATCAATAATTATTGGAACACATAATTCAGGAGTTCTTTCAGTAGCTATTAGTCCAAATGGTCAGTGGCTGGCTTCGTCTGAAGATGAGTACTGGTTAGATTCTAAACATAAATATCAACCAATTATAAAATTATGGAATATAGAAAGTTTAGATGATTTAGCTAATCTAAATGATTTAGATGTAAATAATTTATCCCCAATTGATTTGACTGGATATAATTCCGCCATAAGGACTCTCGCTTTTGATCCAGATAGTAAAATACTTGCGAGTGGAACTAAAGATCATAAGATAATCTTATGGGATCTTGATGCTAAACCTGACCCTATTGCAATTAAGAGTTCTCATGGTAATTTTCTAGACTTTGGAAGGGAAGTTTATACACTATCTTTTAGCCCAGATGGAAAAATACTTGCTGCTGGGGGAGAAATGAAGACATGTAAATGTGATATGTCTGATCATCAAGATATTAAAAATGAAAAAAAAGAAGTAAGTTGTATTACTATTTGGAAATTGTATAACTCTGATAAATCTCAAGTAATTTCTCCACAGCAACCGATTGATGTAATGATGGAGAAATTACCGAAGCGAGGACAAAAACTGATTGTTCGCTCTCTTGTCTTTCACCCTACTCAAAAAAATATACTTGTTGCAGGCAGTACTGATGGGCGAGTTAGAATTTGGAAGAATTGTTATCGTAATACTTTGCCCCAATTCCTCAATGGTGATCAGTATAATGCTGAACATCAAGGAATAATTAATGCCGTTGCATTCAGCTCTAATGGGGATTGCTTAGCATCAGGAGGAGATGATCAAAAAGTAAGATTATGGGATTGGAAAAGTAGAAATTCTAATCTACAACCAAAAGTTCTAAAAGATTATATGGGTATCAGTTCGTTAGTCTTTACTGAAAAAAATGGAGTGAAGATGCTAGCTTCGGGAAGCTGGAATTATTCTATACACTTATGGAAACTAAATTATCGCAGTGCTTGCCCTGAAATTCTCCCAAATGGTCATGAGAATAACATTGAATCTGTTGCCTTTAGTCCGGATGGATCTCTAGTTGCTTCAGGAAGCTGGGACCGAACAGTGCGAATTTGGAGACTGGGTAATCTTTTAGAATCTACAGCACAACCTATTATTCTTAAAAAACATACAAACCGAGTTTGGTGTGTTGTCTTTAGCCCCCCTATCGGCTCATATAATTCAATACTTGCAACAGGTGGAGAGGACAAAAAAGTTTATTTATGGGATGTGAATAATTTCGATTCTCATATTAAATCTTTTAAGCCTATTAAAACTCTTAATTGTTTTAGAGATGGAGTCAGTTCAATTGCCTTTAGTCCTGATGGAACAATGATCGCTGTTGGCACTTGGAAGATGGATTCACAAATATATTTGTGGCATACGAGTAATTTTGATGCTGGACCGATTATCCTAGATAAGCATGGTTGGAGTGTTACTTCAGTTGCTTTTAGTCATGATTCTAAAAAACTAGTGTCTGGTTGTGATGATGCGCATATTCGCTTATGGGACTTAAATAAAATTGATTGGACTAATAGAAAATTTAATGGACATCCAATAATTTTAAAAGGCCATAACTCCAGAGTTCGATCTGTTGTCTTTAATTCTGATGGTATACTAGCTTCCAGTAGTGATGATTACAGTATTCATTTGCGAAATCTAAAAAACCTTGATAATTCTAAATTTATCCCTCTTGAAGGACACGACTTTTGGGTTGGAACACTAGCTTTTAGTCCTGATGGATATACATTGGCGTCAGCAGGCTATGATCAAACAATTCGATTATGGGATATTCGCCATCTTGATTGGGAAAAATCACAATTTAAAGTAGAAGTACCAATTATTTTGAGAGGGCATGAAGAAAGTGTTACCTCAGTAGCTTTTCATCCCAATGGAAAAAGATTAGCTTCAGGTAGTTATGATGATACTATTCGTCTATGGATTGCTTGTACAGAAGAATTGGCTAATATGGTGTGTGATAATGTTGTGCGCAATTTGACAAAAGAAGAGTGGCAGAAGTTTATGGGTAGTATAGAATATGAAAAAATCTGCGAAAGTTTACCGTTAGGAAAAGGTGTTTAAGTGAATGTAGAAAAAATCACAAATGCTATATGAAGACAATCTTAAACTAAATTAGAAATTACAAGACAAAATGAGTAATGTTTTCATCGTAATCATGATTGCCTCATCTGCTGTTGTAAAAAACTCTTTTTTGAGATTTTGTTGATTGTTTGTATTTATTATAATTCGCCATGTCTTATGCTCAAATTCAGTAGGCAAGCATAATTGAATTTGTTCATCACTTCCATTAAAGCATAGCAGTAATTTAGTTTTAATTTGATTTCGTTCTTTCCCCTCAGACATAGAACTAGTATCATTCAGTAAAAAACTTATTGCTTTAATTTTATTTTGCCATTGCTCCTCAATAATCTTAGTGCCATTAGGATTTAACCAGTAAGCATCTATCTGTTTAAAGCCCTGCTGAAGCCAACCATGTTGCTGAAATATTGAATACTGTTTCCGTACCTGAATCACCTGCTGTGTAAAATCCAATAAATTAATATTCTCCTCAGTCAAATCCCAATTAAACCAGGAGATCTCATTATCCTGACAGTAGGGATTATTATTCCCACGCTGTGTTCTCCCAATCTCATCTCCTCCCAAAAGCATAGGAACACCCTGTGACAGCATTAAGGTTGCGATAAAGTTTCGTTTTTGTTGTTCCCGTAACTGCTGTATCTCAATATTATCCGTCTCCCCTTCTACTCCACAATTCCAGGAATAATTATGATTGCCACCGCTCTCCTCCTGGTTTTCCTCGTTATGTTTCTCGTTATAGCTCACCAAATCATTCAATGTAAAACCGTCATGGCACGTAATATGATTAATGCTGGCATGTGGCAATCGACCCCTTCCCTCATATACATCTGGACTCCCCAGAAAACGATTAGCAAACTCCTTCAACGTAACGTCTGCACCGCGCCAAAAATTACGCATGGTATTACGATACCTGTCATTCCACTCTGACCAAAGCATAGGGAAGTTACCTACCTGGTAGCCATTGGTATCACAATCCCACGGTTCTGCAATTAGCTTAACTTGCGAAAGAACTGGATCTTGGTGAATAATATTGAAAAACGATCCTAAAGAATCAAAATCTCGATCTAATACCTTGATTGTACGCCGTCTAGAGCCGCGCCAAATTTCTGCTTCAATTAGTTCACCTCTTCCTAGCGTCACAGCTACATCAAATCGAAACCCATCAACATGCATCTCTAATACCCAATAGCGTAGACTGTCCATAATCAGTTTTAAGACTTGTGGATGGAGCGTATTTAGACAATTACCACAGCCCGTATAGCCCTCAAGGTAGTAACGAGGATTATCCTCAACTAAACGATAATATACAGTATTATCAATTCCTCGAAATGAAATTGTTGGACCCAAATGATTGCCTTCACCAGTGTGGTTATAGACCACATCTAAAATAACTTCGATCCCAGCAGCATGAAGAGATTTCACCATTTGCTTAAACTCTGTTACCTGTTCACCTCGACTGCCACTAGCGCTATAGCCAGAGTAAGGCGAAAAATAATTGATGGGATCGTATCCCCAGTAGTTCCGCAAACTGGTTCCTGCTAAATGTGGCGGATTCGCATGGAAATGATGGACTGGAAGTAGTTCTACCGCTGTAATTCCCAACGACTGGAGATAAGCAACAACTGCGGGATGAGCAAACCCCGCATAAGTTCCCCGTAAATGCTTAGGAACTTCAGGATGTAGTTTTGTAAACCCCTTGATATGGGTTTCATAGATAATGGTGTCGTGCCACGGTATTTGTAATAGCCTATCTCCTTCCCAATCAAACGCATCATCGATAACCACTGCCTTAGGAGTTAGATCAATATTGTTGCTCCTAGATCGCCTTAAGTCTCTTCCTTCTCCTCTTTCATCCCATTCGTAGCCAAACATCTCCGGGGCATGGCTAAAATCACCAGAAATTGCTTTTGCATAGGGATCGATTAATACCTTAGCAGCGTTAAATCGATGTCCTTCTTCAGGTTTATACGGACCATGAACTCGAAAACCGTAGTTTTGGCCAGGCTTCACACCAGCGACGTAAGCATGCCATACGTGGTTTTCCACTTGTCGCAAAGGAAAACGCTTTTCCTGCTTCCCCTTGAACAGGCAAAGGTCAACACCCGTCGCATTTTCTGAAAATAGGGCAAAATTTGTCCCTTCCCCATCCCAAGTTGCCCCTAGGGGATAAGGTTTGCCATAACTGAGTTGCATATCGATGACCTAACTAATTAGCCAGCACTCTCCCCCATTAGTCCTATTTTCTCTTATGAAGAGCCTTTTCTTGCTGTCAAATAGCATTATTTAAACAAATCTGAAGAAACCGTAACGCGAGACTGTGGTCTCATTTTCCCAAAATAGCGCCCGTCGTATTGCTGTTATCAATTTCCTAGCTTTGAAGCATTTCTATGCCTTGCTAGTTACTTCCCCTTACTCCAACCGCTCCCAAAATTCCTGTTCTGCCGCCGCCTGTTCTGCCCGTTTCACATAGCGCTTAAACGCCTGCACCGACTTGTGACGCGTCAACGTCATCGCCTTAAAACTATCCATCCCCTGCAACAACAACCGCGTCGCAAACGTATGGCGAAACCGATGGGCATGGACATCAATCCCCGTCGCCTCCCGCAAGCCATCCATCACCTCGCGAATCCCCAAATAGGTCAACCGCTGCCCCAACCGCCGCCTAACCGTCGTCGCCGCCTTCCCCTGGGCCAACAAGTCATCGCGATCCTGCCGCACCCTCCCCGGCGTGACCGTCTCCCATGCCCCGCCATCCCACTGCCAAAAATCTGCCAAATCCTTCTCATACTCCCGCCGAGTACGCGGCGCGATCGCCCTTCCCGCTAAACCTCACCCCCTGATCCCAGGTTATGTGGCGATATGGGGGGATATTGTTGGGTGGATTTAATCTGAAGCAGCGGGCCGAATTTCTACGATGCGGCGGCGGTGTGGGTGTCTCCCTGGGTGCCGCGATCGCCCGCCTAGCCCTGCGCAATCTCCTGCGATCGCAGCTTACTGGGCTTGAAAGCGATCGAGCAGTTCGGCCCGCGACAGTTGCAAAAGCAAAGGCGTATAGTCCTCTGGCGGCAGACGCAGGATCACTGGAACGATCGCCTGCAACTGGACATCCAGTTCCCCAAAACGTGTCCGCAGCAAATGCTCAATCACTTGCCGCTGTCCCTGCTGAAGGCCCTGCTGAAGGCCCCGGTATTCAGTCGCTTGTTCCCATTCCAGGAAGGCTTGTGAGAGTGCCATAGTTAAGCGTTGCTCCTCGCTATCGATAATCTCTGGGTGGTCTGTGTCGATCGTAATCTTCCAAGTTGAGAGTAGCCTCAGTGCCATTGCCCGCTCCGGATCAGTTGGCGGCAGGGCAATCACCGCCGCGATCGCCTGCTCCTGGGTCTGGCCTTTGCCCAACAATCGTAACCAGAGCGTCTCGCGAGTCACGGGCAACTGACTAATATCGATCATGGCGGTTCGCAGCAGGCTTGGCAAGTGGTAAACCCCAGTTGGCCAATCGGGTTGCGCGATCGCCCCCAGTCCGGTGAGTTGGGGTTGGGTAATGCTGCTGGCCAGTATCCAAAGTTGGGGCAGTTCCGCTTCGAGCAACGCAACTTTCTGCTTTTTCGCCTGTCGTTGTTGCTGGGCCTGGATGAGGAACAACTTCAGCAAGCAATTGCGCACTTCCGTTGCCGCTGGGGGATTGCGAAAGGGTTCGAGTAAGCAGGGAGTGCTGGCGATCCGTCCCAACAGGCCCAATGGTCGGGGCGTGTCAGGTGGTTGGGGACTGGGGATAAACCAGACATCGACAAAGCGAGCCTCACCCGGCACTTCCAGGTTGCGCTCAACGGTGCCCAGGGGAGTGAGAAGTTCTTCGAGAAAAAGTTTGCTGAATTGGTCAAACCGGATGCGCGTCATCAGCGTGTAAGAGACCGACTTAAGGACAGAAGTTACGCTTGGATAACCATAAAAAAATTTTTCAAAAAATTGAGTTTTCCACAAGCATTTTGTAGGGGCGGGTTGCATCAAAATCTATGGGAGGAAACGGCAAATCTACCTGAACTCGCCCATCCCCAGGATATCGATTGTCAACCCAAAATTGGCAAAAACGCGATCGTCTTTATGCACCGCGTCATCTAGACAGGGCAGGTTTATCAAGATTGATCTTCCTAGTTGAGATATTCTGGAAAACCTGCCCCTACAATTTCTAAAAAAAACGATTGAACCGTTGGCCAACCTACTTAATTCCGGCGATCGCCTGTCCGATCGCTTGCGCCGTTGCCAATATTGCCTGAATTAAGAACTCGATCGCAACCGACCACTTCATCCAGCTTCTTTCCATAGCCTTGGACTGAGATCATTGGCCTCCAGAGCCAACACCTGCGGTAACTCGAATTCCAACGTCGGATTCCCAGACACCCGCCCCATTTGCCCCAAGCACCGATAGAATGCCTTCAACGTCCCCAACCGCCGCCTAACCGTCGTCGCCGCCTTCCCCTGGGCCAACAGATCATCACGATCCTGCCGCACCCTCCCCGGCGTGACTGTCTCCCACATCCCGCCATCCCACGGCTGGAAATCTTGGGAAGTAACCCAGTCAGATCTGGATAACCACTTTACCCTGTACCTGGCGTTCCTCCAGGTAACGGATGGCGGCAGGGACTTCACTGAGGGGATAGGTGCGATCGATCATGGGCGTAATTTTCTCTGCTTCCAAGAGGGCTTTCAACGTTAGGAGATCAGTCTGATTGGGCCGGGATACCAAACACTTGATTTGCTGTCCTCGACGCTTGGAGAACCAGGGACCGAAAAGTAGCGTCCGGAAAAGTTCGCGGGTCGCGCCGCCCACCAGAACATAGGTGCCCGTTGGGGTGAGGACGGGTAGATAGTCAGAAAAAGGACGATAGGCGGCTGCATCCAAGATCAGGTCGTACTTCTGTCCCGCTTGGGTGACATCGATTTGCGTAGCGTCCAGGATGTGGTCAGCACCGAGTTGCTGTACCCGCTCAATTTTGCTGGTGCGGCAAACGGCAGTGACTTCTGCCCCCTCGGCTTTGGCAATTTGGACCGCAAATGATCCAACACCGCCAGAGGCGCCTAGAATCAATACGGCTTGCCCTGCCCGAAGCTGTCCCATATCGCGTAGACCTTGCAGGGCAGTCAGTCCAGACTCGGGCACCGTGGCCGCCGCCGCAAAGGAGAGGTTGTTGGGCTTGGGAGCCAAGGCCGCCTCTGGGGCACAGACATATTCAGCAAAGCCACCAAACCCTGATTCTGACAAGTTGCCAAAGACGGCATCTCCCGGCTGAAACTGGGTTACAGCTTGACCGACGGCTACCACCTGCCCCGCGATCGCCGCACCGAGAATAGGATACTTAGGCCGCCGTAAGCCGCCGTAAATGAAGCGAACCAAGAAAGGGATAGCCCGCATCAAATGCCAAACACCAGCATCTACGGAGGTCGCCCGAACCTTGACCAACACACCGTTGTCTGAGGGGACAGGTCGGTTCACAGTGGCTAAGCGCAGTACATCTGGTGCGCCATATTCGGTTTGCACGATCGCCCGCATGGTTGGCAGGTCGGGCACTGCGGTTGGGTGTTGGCTGGTTGACATCTGGCTGCTCCCCTGATCACCAAGGCTAGTATAGCGATCCTGGCTGCCTTAACTGGTGACGGGGCGTGCTTGTCCAAACCCCTTGGGGCCGGTGAAATCACGCGCTTCCCTGGGACGGGATCACACCCCCTGTTATCCCACCATCACACGCTATTCCCCGCAATATCACGGATACCTCCCTCCGGCATCACTGTCTTGCTCAGCAATCTCCCGGATGATAAACACATCAAGCCAAAACCCAACCGAGAGGACACACCGATGCAACTCACCTATCGCGGTACGACCTACACCCAAACCCCCATGACTGTTGCTACGACCCAAACGGCGATCGGTTACTATCGCGGCGCTGCCTTCCCCATCCATACCGCAACTGTCACCCTATCCCGTCGCCCCGTCCCGCTGACCTATCGTGGGGCGACCTACTGGGCGAATGCAACTAACGAAGTAGTTCCTCTTGTTGCCCAGGCTGAAAACATCCTCAATGCTGACTGGGCCGTCGCTTAAGAGCGCTAGCCAGTGCGGTAGATACTCACAATTCGCGTTTTCTGACTAACCGACAACCGACTCCTGAAGCTCAAGCTTGGGAGTTTTTTACTGCGGCAAGGGGCGATCGCTTTCGCCTACTCTGAATACAGCCCCATGAAGTTGCTAAACAGTCGGTAAAAACTAACGATGCCTATTTACAATTTTGCCGCAGCGACCTTACCAGCGTCATTCGTTTGGTTGAACGAACCGCAGGACTATTTTTTTGATGAGGGCCTCTGGCTAGTGACCCAACCCCAAACCGACTTTTGGCAACGGACGCACTACGGCTTTCGGCGCGATGATGGTCACTGTCTGTTGACTACCCTGGCGGGGGATTTCTCCATTACAACCAGAACCCATTTTGATCCGGTCGCCCAATACGACCAATGTGGGTTGATCGCTCGCCTTGACCGCGAAAACTGGATCAAGTGTTCAACCGAATATGAGCGTCCAACGTTGAGTCGGTTGGGGTCAGTCGTGACGAATCTTGGGTTTTCGGATTGGGCGACGCAAGATGTGAGAGCCGCCGTGCGATCGGTGTCCTATCGTCTCAGCAAACGCGGTCAGGATTTTTTAATCGAATTTGCCCTCGCGGATCAAGACTGGCAGCAGATGCGGATTGCCCACCTGCATCAACCGATCACCACCATTGATGTGGGGATTTATGCCTGTAGTCCGGTGGGGGGAAATTTTCGCTGTCGCTTTGATTTTATTGAACTTGACGAGAATCACTGGTCAGCACACCCAGAGCCGTGAAGCATACTGTCATCCTTCGCTGGGATCTGCATCCATCTGGTGAACCCGATCGGAGGTAGTCGGGGCTAGATGCGATCGCTATGCTGAGCAGGATGGAGGAATTGCCTGATGACGACTCGCCAGATAAAACTCCGATCGCTAGCGCTGCTGTGGGCGTTGGGGATGTTGGGTGTTCTCTCTTTGCTCAGCTTACCGTTGCCGCCTGTGGCGACGATATCTCCCGTGCTCTTGCGTGGGCTAATTCTGCTGCAACCAACCTTGTTGTTAACCCTTGCTGTTGTGCTGGGGGGGTACCTAGCTGCGCCTGTGGGGTTGTCGGCACCAGTAGTGATGGCCCTGGTGCAGCAGCAGCCGTGGCGATCGGCGATCGTGCCGCAACTGGTACCGGGAATGCTCGGTGGTATCGCCGGTGGTATCGGGCTATCGATAATCGCCGCGATCGGGCACCGCTGGCTACCCGCAACTTACCTCGCCGCCGCCCCGCCTCCTTGGTTAGTGCGCTTACTCTACGGCGGCATTACTGAGGAAATTCTGCTGCGTTGGGGCGTGATGACGTTGTTTGTATGGTTAGGGTGGCGGTTGATCCAGCATCGGCAAGGGGTCCCTCAGCGGCGTTGGGTGGTGATCGCGATCGTGCTGTCCTCCCTGCTATTTGCGCTGGCCCATCTCCCGGCCCTCCCCGCAATGGGAATTGCTCTGACACCGGGATTAACGCTATTCCTAATCCTGCAAAATTCGCTGTTTGGCCTGATCGCGGGGTATTTGTATTGGCGCTGGGGGTTGGAAGCGGCCATGCTTGCCCATATTGTTGTGCATCTCGTGATTGCAATGTAGTGGGTTAGCGTGGCGGATTCAGTGCTATGTCTCGATTTCAAACTGTTGGCTAAGCAGGGATAGATCAAGGGAGATGCTGTTGTCTGTTGCATCGTAAGTCACAACAAGATAGCCATCGACATTCAGAATTCTTTCTAGGGTGGATAACAGATTGCAGACGAAAGCGGGTGTAGTTGCAAGGAAATGGGCAAGGGTCGAGATGGGTACTGGAGCACTCTGACTGGCCAGAATTGTTAGAATTTGAGAGACAACTTCATCAGATATTGCCGAACTAGTCAGTTGCTTTTGAACCTGATAGGCAGGAGATTGGAACAGATTAGGAATCCAAGCAGTTTGTTTAAGCCCAGTCTTGGAAGTGTCTGCAAAGCTAAAGAGTGGCCCCAAATCAGCATATTGATTAGCCCACTGTGATGAAGGCCCTGGGAAAGTCTCGTGGGACGCAATAACGCTTGGTTCCCACCAGTTAGATGTTTGTATTAGGGTTTCCTGCCAGCCAGCGAGGCAGAAGTTGGTTGGGGCAATTACAGCGAGGCGTCGGTAGATTGTAAAGTGGCTTTGTGGAATAACAGCGGTGGGGCATTGCGTTTGCAACGTTTGAGGAGTACAGGATGCTGGGCAAAACCTTGCTTTTCATGGTTGGCCTGTCCCTGTTGTAGCAGGGCTTGTCCCAGTTCATGTTCACTGAGATTATAGGTTCGTAAAATGCCGGGATGCTGCAACGACTCCAAAATCTGAAACTCTCGCAGGGCCGCCCGTTCAATGATGGCCCGATCGTCCGTAGACGCCTCTCGTCGCACCAGATAAAACCGAATCCGTCGTTTCATTTTTTCCACCTGGGCATGGGTGGCTGACCAGTCCTGATAACCAGGGCCTTCCTCAATCACCTTATCCAGCAGATAGTCACTGACCTTGCGCGATCGCTGAGAAGGGCGAATCCCGGCCTGCTCCATCGCCTGACTAACCAAGCGAACAATGGCGCGACTGTATATATCCCTAGGAGGTTGCAAGCCTTCACACTGCCGTTGCAAAATCGCCGCCATAATACCGGGACGAGCGGGCTTGTCCCCTTGTTGGGGCTGGTCTCGTAAACAAATCTTTTGGCGGGCACCCAGGGCTAAATTACAAATTAGGTTTGCCGCTGAACAGAAAACCAGCGGTTCTATAAAAGGTACCTTACCCTTACCTTGAAACGCCTTCTGTCGTTCCAGTAGGAACTTCAGCTTCTTAGCTTTCCGGTTCGCTGCTAACAGCGGATTTTCATCGGTGTAGCGCTTACCTTCCGTTTCCCAGGTCCAGGTACCCGCATCTCCCGAAAGCCTGCCAGGACGACTTTTAATTTCAATTAGGAAAAAGCCTTGCGGGGTAAAGACCAGTAAATCAACCTCGTTAATACTGCCATCCCCGGCAATGAACTCAAAATTGCTCCAGGCTCGATAAGGTTCATGGACAGGAAATTGGCGACGGATGAACGCCAGCGCCTCCCGCTCCCAGGGGAAATTCGATTCAGCAACGGTGGTCCAATTGGATGTCATAGCAAACAGATACCTATTGCAAAAGAACTCGTCGAATTCCCTCGTTAGCCTTGCTTGCAGGTAGCCATATGGTCATCCCTTCGGTGTGCGCTCAGACAACAGGTTATCTAGTCGAGTGGCGTAGCCGGTCAACTCCACATAGCCTTTGCCCTGTAAAGGTTGATGCGCCATATTGCCATGAAAGGCCACGGCTCCTTCCCAGTAGGTCGCAGTGGCGGTGTTCAATTCCTGGTTCGCCAGTAACGATTTGCCCTGGAGACTGAGATCCAACTTAGGAATTTCGATCTGCCATTGAGCGGGATACACGGCCTGACTCCTGGGACTTTTCCAGGTATCCAGAGTAGTCACCGTCCAATCTTGAAAACCGAGGGGTTGAGTGCTGCCATCCGGTGCCATAAAGGTGCCTGCGGAGGTTGACGCCAACGTGCCATCCTCCCGTCGCAACAGATAGAGCATCAGGGCAGAGCCATTGTCGAATTGCATGGAAAACCAATCCCAGCCGATCGTCCCCGGGGTCAGGGCACTGGTGGAGTATTCGTGATCCTTCCAGGTCAGCCCTTTGACGACGTAGGATTTGCCATTGAGGACGATCGTCCCGGTTGTGGGTTGCTGCACCAGGGAGTAGTAATAGGAGGCATTTCCCGGTTCCATCCCCTTCTGGCTGAGGCCCCGATCGCCCTGGAGAACGGGGGGCAGGGTTTGTTGCACGACCAGGTCCAGCGCCACATTTTCTGCCTTTGCTTGCAGTCGCACCTGCCCCGCTGCTACCGCCGTTGCCGACCAATCTTGCAGCCACACCTGATAGGGTGTACCGCTTGCCCCGGCCAACGCCCCGGCCAACGCCAAATTGCCCCGACTGAATCGCTCATAGGGATAGAAGTGACGGTCTTGAATATCGCTTACCGTAAAATGGGCTGAATAGATTTGGTGGCTGCGCCATTGGGAATCCGTTGTTGCAGGCGTAGGCGTCAGGGCTTGCCGAAAGAAGGTGAGCTGGTAACCAAAGGGGCGGCCTGCTTCCGTTTCCAGATTGCCCGTGTAATACCACCACTCGGTCTGGTACTGCGGGTGGGGACCAAAATCTTGGGGGAAATGCCAATCCTGAGGCTTTAGCGCTTTACGAAATTGAGCGGCATGGGGCGGGGCGTCCACCCAGGTGAGTTGGGTATTCGTTGCCCAGGCGGGTTGTACCCAGAACACCATCAGGGTGATGAATAGAATTAGCCATCGTTGCATGAGCCTTACTCCTCCCGCACTGCCGCCGCAATATTCATTCGTCCCAAGCGCACGGCTGGATAGACCCCTGCCAGTAATGCAGCCACCACCGCCACCAGCAAAGCCTGCCAGAAGTACTTAGCTTCCAGGGCCATTTGCAGCGTCCAGCCGAACGATCGCACATTAATCACGTAAATCAAAATCCAAGCCAGCACATAGCCCAGGGGTAGGGCAAACAAACCCGCCATTAACCCCATCAGCCCGGTTTCCAGGAGGGTGAGGGAGCCTAACTGGCGGGGGGTCATTCCCGTGGCCCGCAGAATGCCAATTTCGCGCGTCCGCTCCAATTGCAGACTCATCAAAGTACTGAGAACGCCGATGAAGGCGACCACTACGGCTAGAAGACGGAGGGCATCGGTAATGGCAAAGGTGCGATCGAAGATTTCTAATGACCCCTGACGCAGGCTAACGTTGGACTGCACGGCCAAACTTTGTTGATCATTGAACTGAGTCTTGATCGCCTCTACCACGGCTTCCACATCGACACCTGGTTGGGTAAACAGTCCCAGAGAGGCCACACTAGGGTCGTGCCAGAATTGCTGGTAGACATCGTTATCCAGAATGATGGTGCCGCGATCGGAGGAGTAATCATAGAAGACCGCTAGGACGGGAAAGGTCTGATTGCCTGCTGGCGTTCGCAGCGTAATGGTTTCCGGCGGTTCAGACAGGTTCTCCCTCAGAATCAGGGCTTCGGAAATGATCGCGCCCTTGCCGGCATCAATGGCTACCCAGGGATCTTTCCCCAGATCAGGGCGAATCCAAGCATAGGGCCGTTTCCCCTGAGAGACATCGCCATCCGCAGCAATCACCTTCACCGGTTTGTTGTAATCCACCACCTGCACATCGGCATCATTGTAGGTCACCACTTTGGCAACGCCAGCAAAGGTTTTGAGTTGCGCCACGATCGCCGGATCGACTTTGCCCAACACCCGATTCGCGGTGGTACTGGGGGGTGAGACATAGATATCGGCCTGAAGGGTTTGATCGAGCCATTGCACCACTGTTCCCCGAAAGGAACCGACCATGATGGAAACGCCTACAATCACGGAAACCGATACCATCAGAGCGGCGATCGCCACTGAAGTCCGACTCAGCGATCGCAAGATATTCCGGGGGGCCAGTTTGCCAAATACGCCCACCATAGGTTGCCCCACCATCGCCAATCCCCGCATCAGCAGGGTGACCAGGGGTGGGGTTAGCAAGGCCGCCCCCAGCAGCACCGCAAACAATCCGGCAAAGGCAGCGACCAGCCCACCCGACTGCCAGCGCAGAAGCGCCATTCCCGCCAGTGTCATCGCAATCCAAACCAACACCAGTTTGGGAAGTAACGCCTCTAGCTTACTTTCTAAGGTCGATCGCTGGAGCGTGAGGGTGGGAGAGGTCTGCATCGCTTCGATCGCTGGTATGGCGGCAGCCATCAGTGCTGAGACAATACCCATCACCAAGCCTTTCGCGATCGTCCAATTCGACAACGTTACCTGCTGTACATTAACGATGAAATAAAAATCATTAATGGTCTGGGTAATCAAACCGACAATGCTACGGCCCAGCACGATACCCAGAACAATGCCTATCACAGAACCAATCACACTAAAAATCGCTGCTTCTGACAAAATCAGGGTCAAAAGTTGTCCTTGGGTTACACCGATGCAACGCAGAATGCCAAACAACGGACGACGCTGTACCACACTGAAGGTGACGGTGTTGTAAACCAGAAACATTCCCACGACCAGCGCCAGCAAACTCAAGGCTGTCAGATTTAACTCAAAAGCCGCAGTCATCTGCTGCACAGCATTCTTTTGGGCC
This sequence comes from Coleofasciculaceae cyanobacterium bin_20, assembly GCA_037445115.1. Taxonomy (GTDB): domain Bacteria; phylum Cyanobacteriota; class Cyanobacteriia; order B231; family B231; genus Trichothermofontia. Next base: position 1,923 of record JBBILC010000046.1, on the reverse strand, counting down.
TCTGCGGTTTCGACCTGTAGATCTGTGGGTAAGGTCTGGGTAATCGCCTCTAAATCCTGCGGTTGATGCACGATCAAATCGATGTGACTGAGCCGCCCCACTTGACCCAAGATTTCCTGAGCAGTGGCGATATCAGCAAACAAAAAATTACTCAGGGCACGGCGATTCAACTGATCAGTTGTCGCAACCGTACCGACCAGCGCCGCCGTTTTCATCTGTCCCGCCACATCAAGATGGAGGGTTGCTCCCAATGCCAGCCCATTACGATCGGCGGTATCTTTTAACAGGACGATCGTGTTGGGTTCTGTAAGAAACTGCACAAACCCATTACCACTGCTGCCCGCGTCGGTGAAATAGTTGCGAAAGGGGGACTCGGCAAATAAATCCACCCCCACCAGCCGGAAGGGTTGGTTGCCTAATTCTGGAACCTTGACATACCCCTCTACGATCGGAGCCGCATCCACCTGGCCAAACTGACGTTTGAGTCGAGCGTAAATCGTTTCATCAATACCACCGGGCGCGATCGCCTCAATTCGATGGGTGGCTTTGCCGGTAATCGCGTCTGTAGACAGGGCAAAGGCCCGCTGGGCAGATCCATTCGCCAGATCGATGGCAACCATCATCGCTACCCCCAAGGCAATCCCCAGAATACAGAGGAGATAGGGGAGAGGTCGCAGTTGCAGTCGTTGCCATGCCAGTCGCCAGAGGGGCCGGTTTGAGGCGATCGCGCCATTGGGTAAGGTTTGAATCATGGCTTCAGGCTGCTATTTCAATCAGGGTTTCGGGATGGATGGTCACGGGGATGAGATGGCCATCATGAACCCGCAGTACCCGATCGGCCTGTCTGGCAATTTCTGAGTTATGGGTCGCCATGATTAGGGTTTTGTGCATCGTGCGAGTCAAATCCAGCAGCAATTGCAGTACTTTCTCCCCAGTTTCCTCATCCAGATTACCCGTTGGTTCATCTGCCAGTACCAGTTGCGGATCGTGGGCTAACGCACGGGCGATCGCCACCCGCTGCTGTTGTCCTCCCGATAGCTTGTCAGGAAAGGTATGGCTGCGATCGGCCAGTTCCACCCGTTCTAAGAGCTTAAGGGCTGATGCCTGTGCTTCTTTTGGCGATCGGCCTGCCAGTTCCTGCGGTAGGGTGATATTCTCCAATACCGTCAGGGTGGGAATCAGGTTAAAAAACTGGAAGACAAAGCCAATCTGGTCTCGCCGTAGCAGGGTGCGCGATCGTTCGTTTAATGCGGTAATCGCCTGACCGTTAATCCGGATGGTGCCTTGCGAGGGCTGATCAATACCGCTGACCAGATTTAACAACGTACTCTTGCCACTGCCGCTGTGGCCCAATAGGACGACAAACTCCCCCGGTGAGACGCTGAGGGTCACCTGGTTTAAAACCGTTCGCTGCACATCTCCTTCCTGGAAGGTTTTGCTGACCTGTTCCAGTTCCACCAAAGCACCCTGAGGTTGAGAATTCTGGTCTGTCTGTTTACTTGCCACCCAAGCACCTCAATTGATTCAATTAACCTTCATAAATTTTAAACAATATTGATGACTGAATCGTAACGACTCAGCATTACGACTCAGCATTGAGTGTCGGGAACACTGGATTACCCCTAAACCGCCTCGCTGAAGCACGAACAGCTACCCAATGGACAAGCGATCGCCTCAGTCTAGTTTGGACCGGGCACGAATTTCCGGGTTCGGAAGCGAGAGATATCGCCGTCGTTGTGCAGGAACTTTTTAAGTCAGCCCAGTACAGTGTCCTGATTGCCAGTTATGCCATTGATAAAGGCCAGAAAGACCATGCGTTATTTTAAGTTCTGGCATCGCGAATGGACAAAAACTCTAATTTGGAGGTAAGGCAGAAGTGTTGAATCTTAAGATTTTATTTTCTAAAAATAGACACACTAATCC
>JBBILC010000045.1:0-33183 GCA_037445115.1 Coleofasciculaceae cyanobacterium bin_20 | reverse complement strand
TACACGATTAGAGGCTATTTTTTAACACATTTCCTATCATTCAACACTTCTGGGGCCTACGATATTGAACGCACCCTCGATCTCATTTATGAGAATGCTAAGAACGCGATGGATTATAATATCGCCAAACGGGCAGAAGAGCAAACAAAAATTGGCATGAAATCCGTCGAGGCTAGTCATCGTCTCAATATTATGGCCGCTATTTTCTATCCGTTAACAGCTATTTCCTGTGTCTTTGGCATGAATTTAGCCAATGGTTTGGAAAGTAGTCATTATTCCCTATTTTGGTTCGTTCTCATTACCACCCTCATCCTTGGCATTTTTGTCCGTCGCTGGGTCACGCGTGGTAAATGGATCTAGGGCACGTCGATACAGAACTTCCATGCTTGGTGAGGTACAGACAAGGGGCTTAAGCCCCTTGTTGACAAGGCTTGACAGGACTTCATTAGGGAGGGAACGGCTGCAATGAAGTTCAAGAGTGTGCCCAGGTCATGTGGAAGATTGCACGCTTCCCGACCCGCCTGACACCATCAGGCAGTACCCATGCTGCCCTAAAAATCTCAAACACGATCAGCTATCTTAACTTGAGTCTAATTTAAAGTCTTATTGTCTCATGATAGGGCGATCGCATCCCCCCAACCGGACTAGCGTCGGTTAGCGATCGCCGATGACTGCCGGAAATCTACGTTACCCCGTGCAGTCCGTTTTCAGTGCAGAATTCCGACGCCTCATCCCTGGATGATTTGGAACCTCGCTTCAGATGAAAATTGATGCCTTGGTGTGTTCCTCCTTAACCCTCTCAAGACAACACCACGGGCCTGGGGCATTTCCCTAAAAATTCATCTCAAACGAGATATATAGTCTTGCAATGAGTCTATATATGCGTATTTCTGTCTCAATTAAGATTTTAATTAAGGCCAATTGAACTTCCTCCAGACCTAGAACGAATGCGACTTGATAGGAAATGGCCCCACTGATCCCGATCGCCTGAAATGCCCTAAAAATTCATCTCATTCAAGAATAAAAGACTCATATTAAGTCTAGCATTGAGACTAAATTGAGTCTTATTAGACTAGTATTGGTCCATTTATAGGTCTAAAAACAAGACTTATAAGTCTTATAAAAGACAAAAAATCTACAGTTAACTTTAAAGATTAAAAAATGCCCCATTTTTGCTAAATAGACTGATAACTTGTCTCAGGGAATTTTCTTGAAAGAAAATCAAAATCTTTTGAGAAATAAGCTAATGCGTTCGTGGGAACTTATCAGCCAGAACCTATAAAAAATAGATAATCCATCAGATATCTAGTCAAAATGGAATCCTCAAAAAGTTCAAAAATCAAAATGTCGAAAAAATGAGATTCTGCCTGCCTGGAAAGCGAAAAATAACCTTCGTGCCTTTGTGCCTTTGTGGTTTTGCAACAATCCAGGCCCAAGTCGATCGCCGACCCTTCCAAGACAAGCAACTGGTTCCGGCGCAGTCCCAGCATCCGGTGATCACGCTAAAACGATCGCCCCATTCAACAAGGTCTTATCAACATGAGAAGATCCTGATCGGTACGCAGCGGGAGACACGCACTTGCAGCAACTACTCCGAATCGCCCGGTGGATTGACAATCTGAACGAATGGGTGGGCCGTTGCACCGCCTGGTTAGCGCTGGCAATGGTCGCGATCGGGACTTGGAACGTGGTTGGTCGCTTCCTCGGACGCGGCCTTGGCCAAAACCTGAGTTCCAACGCCCTCATCGAAGCCCAGTGGTATCTCTTCGATATTCTGTTCCTTCTAGGGGGAGCCTATACCCTCAAGCACAACGAACACGTGCGCGTAGACTTTTTCTATCAACGCTTTTCCCCCCGTCGCCGGGTTTGGGTAGATTTCCTAGGGACCGTCCTATTTCTACTGCCCTTTTGCAGCATGGTGATCATCTACTCCTGGAATGCCGTTGCCCAGTCCTGGAGCATAGGGGAAATGTCGCCCGACCCCGGTGGCCTCCCCCGGTATTTGATCAAAACCATGATTCTGGTTGGTTTCGCCTTGCTATTCATCCAGGGTATTGCCGAGGCAATTAAAACCTATGCGGCATTACGGGGTGACCTACCCTTACCGGAGGCAGATGATGTTGAGCTATGACTGGCTAGGCCCATCAATGTTTGGTGTAGCGCTTCTGCTGCTAGCAGTGGGCTATCCGGTGGCTTTCACCTTTGGGGGGGTTGCCCTGCTATTCACCCTGATTGGCATCGTGGTGAAGCTCATTGATCCGACCCTATTGTTCAATCCAGCCCTGTGGTCCGCAACACCCGATCGCATTTTCGGCACGATGAACAACTTCACCCTACTGGCGGTGACCTACTTCATCTTCATCGGTTCCATGCTAGAAAAATCCGGCATTGCCGAAGAACTGCTAGAGACGATCGGAATTCTCTTTGGCCGAATTCGCGGGGGGTTGGCGATCGCCGTCGTTGCCGTGGGGGCACTGTTGGCCGCAACCACCGGGGTCGTCGCCGCAACCGTCATCGCAATGGGACTCATTTCCCTCCCCACCATGTTGCGCTATGGCTACGATCGCCGACTGGCCACCGGGGTAATTGCGGCCTCCGGTACCCTGGGCCAAATTATCCCCCCCAGTGTGGTTCTGGTCGTGCTGGGAGATCAGCTAGGCGTACCCGTGGGATCACTCTTCATCGGGGCACTGCTACCGGGATTGCTACTGGCAGGCAGCTACATCCTCCACATTATTCTGACGGCCTGGTTACGGCCCGACCTGACTCCCGCCCTACCCGCCAGTGTTCGGCAGGTCCCCAACCTTGGCCAGCAGGTTGTGCAGGTAATGATCCCGCCCCTGATTTTGATTCTATTGATTTTGGGCAGCATCTTTTTCGGCATCGCTACCCCCACCGAGGCCGGGGCTATTGGCTGCGTGGGCGCGATCGTCCTGGCCGCCTTTAACCAGCGGCTTAGCCTGGAATCACTCCGCAAAGTCTGCGATGCCACCCTGCGCACAACCAGCATGGTCATGTTGATCCTGATTGGCTCCCAAGCATTTAGCCTCGTCTTTCGGGGGCTGGGGGGCGCACGGGTCGTCCAAAGTTTTTTCAGTAACCTACCCGGCGGCGAATGGGGATTCTTATTCCTAACAATGCTGATCATTTTTGGTTTAGGCTTTTTTATTGATTTTTTTGAAATCGCCTTTATTGTCGTGCCCCTATGTGCTGAGGTAGCCCGTCCCCTAGGCATTGATTTAGTTTGGTTTGGGGTCCTTCTGGGCGTCAACCTGCAAACCTCCTTTTTAACCCCACCCTTTGGGTTTGCCCTCTTCTACCTACGCAACGTGGCCCCCCCCTCGGTCACCACCCAGGATATCTATCGCGGGGCAATTCCCTTTATCCTGATCCAACTATTGATCCTGGCATTGTTAATTCGCTTTCCCGTGTTAGTTAACTGGCTACCGTCCCTCATGGCCAGTCGGGGGATGGGGTAGAGCAAGACCGCTAAAATAGAGTAAAGTCACCTTTACAAGAGAGACCTATGGAAACCTTAACGACAACGAACGACAAAACCAACTACATCGAAATCATTGAAACGGTTATTGCCAGTCTGGGGGAAGTTGGCAGTGCAATGGTCCTTACCCAGGATGCGGGGCACCTGTGGCGGTTTAACTATGGCACCGTTGAGGTATTTGTCCAGCTATCAGGCGACGCGCCGGAGGACATCCTCACGGTTTGGTCATCCGTGCTGAGTTTACCGGCTAAGAATGAAGCCCAATTGATGCAGCACTTGTTAGAGATGAACTGGGCAGAAACCTTTGAGGCCCGGTTTGCCATTTTTAATTATGAAGTGGTGGTGGTTACCAGCCGTAACTTAGAGGATCTCTCGGCAGCAGAAATCTCCCGACTGATCACGATCGTTGCCACAATCGCAGATGAACACGATGAAGCCCTCCAGGCTGAGTTTGGCTAACTTTTATGCAAGGATTCATTGTTATAGAAATAGAGTTTGAGTGCTTGCAAAATGGGAAGAATTTGCGCTAATTCAGCGGCCATACATGGATGATACATCGTCATCACTCAACCGGAAACGCCACCTTCTCATAGACCAACGCCAATGGACATTGAAAATCCAGGTTCACCAATTCTAAAATTGGATTTTCCTCATCCGCTGCATCTTCCGGATAGGCATACTCTTACAGCATTGCTTAGCCAGTGCCACCGTCGTCAAGCCCGTAACGCCTGTGCCGATCTTGACAAACATCGTCAGCATCTGCTCAACTACAGCGACCGCTAGGTGTGTTTGCACATTCAAGATACTCCCGATCATGCCCTGCTGACTGGCGACACTGCCGATTAAGATGGGTAAAAGGTAGAGCAAGACGCGAAGGACAGAACTATTGCCATGCGTGAGTACGTTGTCCAGCCCGGAGATACCCTGTGGCACGTTGCCAGCAAAACCCTAGGACCGAATGGAGATTGGCGTGTCTTAGCCACCTTAAATCAAATTCCTGATCCCAAGCAGCTACGGGTCGGCCAACGGTTGAAGCTGCCGACCCCGATCGTAGCCACCGTCAACGGTCACCCCCCCAGCCGCAACCGACGCCCAACCCCAGCCCGTCACCGCCGACATATCTCCGGATTTGCTGGCAACCCCCACTACCGACTACGTGGTCCAGCCCGGTGATACCCTACGCACGATCGCCAACAAAGTCCTGAGTCCCGGCAGTGATTGGCGTATCCTGACCACCCTAAACAACATTGCCGATCCGCGCCAGATTCGGGTTGGGCAACGGCTACGGATTCCCCAGCGCGGCAGTCACATCACCGGGGAAACGGCAGGGGCAGCAGCAGCCTCCCAACCCATTGATCCCGTCCCTCCTGCGGCAACTTCCGATCTGGGCCAGACCTACGTTGTGCAACCGGGGGAAACCCTGACCACGATCGCCAGTAAAGTCCTGGGGCCAGGAGGAGATTGGCGGGTGATCGCCGATTTAAATCAGATTGCTGACCCGAAACAGGTTCGGGCGGGTCAACGGCTGCGAATTCCGACCCGGAGTTAGGGGGGATCGCGATTGGCGGACAACCTCAGGCCCGATGCCCTAGTCCCTGGGGAGCGATTTTGCGGTATAAGCGGTATAACTAACGCAATCTGCCTCATGCCCTCCTGGAGACGATCGCATGGTCCGATTTCATATCCAGCCCGACAGTGAGATTCCGGCCTCTACCCAGCTTTATAACCAGATCCGTTTTGCGATCGCTTCGCGACAGTTTCCCCCTGGACACCGCCTCCCCAGTACCCGGCAGTTGGCCATGCAAACGGGCCTGCACCGCAATACGATTAGCCGTGTTTATCGCCAATTGGAAGAAGATGGCGTCGTTGAATCCCAAGCGGGGTCCGGGATCTACGTGCGGGCACAGGGGGATGAAGGGGGCACCCGTCCCTCCCAATCAGCCCTATCGGCCAAGTATCCCGAAGCCCATGCCTTGGTTAAACAAACCCTGGACAAGCTGCTCAACCAGGGATGTTCCCTAATCGAGTCACGGGAGCTATTCCTAGCTGAGGTGGACTGGCGCTTACGCTGTAGTGCGCGGGTGCTGGTGACAGCCCCTGTCTACGATATTGGGGCAGGGGAGTTGATTACCCAGGAATTGGAGCAGGCATTGCAGATTCCGGTACAGTTGGTCCCCCTGGAAGAGTTGGGTCCCGTCCTAGCCCAAACCCGATCGGGCACCGTCGTCACGACGCGATATTTTATCGGTGAAGCGGAGGCCCTAGCGGGTCCTAAGGCCGTGCGGGTGATTCCAGTGGATATTTACGACTATGCCCAGGAAGCCCAATTGGTCCTAGAGCTACCCAATAATGCCTGTTTGGGGTTGGTTAGCCTCAGTCCAGGGATTCTACGGGCAGCAGAGGTGATTATCCATAGCCTGCGGGGGGATGATTTGCTCGTTATCACGGCCCAAGTGGACGATCCCTATCGCCTCAATGCCGTGGTTCGACGGGCACAGACCATCATCTGCGATCGCGAAGCAACCGCAACCCAAGTCCGCACCGCCATCCAGGCCGCACGGGAGGATCTGCTCCGATCACCCCAAATTGTGGTGGCTCAAAGTTACGTGGGCAGTCACTCGATCGCGCTCTTAAAACGAGAGTTGGGATTGACCTAGTACCGTAAACATAAAGTTTCGCAACGTTAGTCGTAACGACTTTAGTCGTTGCGGGCTAGAACCAGCACTACCAACATTGCATTTATGCAATTATGTGCGGCACTAGGCGATCGACTGTATCACCTCCGCCGCTGGCTCTACTTGGGTCGGCAAGGCGATCGGGGCATCGGGTTGGAGCATCGCTAGCTGCTGCTCAATTTGGGTGCGCACAATCTCCCGGTATTCCAAAAAATGCTCATTATGGGCACACACGGTTAAATAATGCTCCCAGACCGCCGGATTGTGACGCAGCATCGAAAATAAATGATGCCAGAATTTCCAGCGGGTATGGCGTTTGATACCCTGCCGCCAAACGACGATCGCCAAAGCCCGCAGATCCACTAAACTAGGCCACTGGAAAGGCCGTTTCGCCCTCGGTGCCCCCATCATTAAGAAATGGCGATAGGTCCGGTCCAAATATTTCTCTGGATCATACAGTTCCCAAAAGGCTTCCACATATTCCCTGGCAATTTCCGCCACAGGCCGGGTGGGCACGAAGTTCATCAGGGTGGTTTGGTTCAGGTTGCCACTGCGATCGCGGAGCCGTCCTTCCTTTTCTAACCGATGCCAGAGCGCCGTATGGGGCAAGGCTTGGAGCATGGCAAAGGTGGTGGTGGGAATACCCGTGATTTCGGCAAACTCGATAATTCGGCGTCCGGCCCCCGGCTTTTCCCCATCGAAGCCAATAATGAACCCAGCCATCACCCGTAATCCCGCCTTGGCGATCGTTTGCACTGATTCCACCAGAGAACTACGGGTATTCTGGAATTTCTTCGTCAGCGATAAACTCTCTTCATCCGGTGTTTCAATCCCCAAGAAGACCGCATCAAAACCGCAGTCCACCATCAGGTCCATGAGTTCCAGGTCCTGGGCTAAATCAACCGAAGCTTCCGTGTTAAAGGCAAAGGGATACTGATGTTCCGCCTGCCACACTTTTAATTCCTGGAGCAATAGTTTGACGTTGCGTTTATTGCCGATGAAATTGTCGTCCACCATGAACACCCCCCGTCGCCAGCCCAATTCATAGAGGGTATCCAGTTCCTTGAGCAATTGTTGGGGGGTCTTCGTCCGGGGTTTGCGGCCATAGAGGACAATAATGTCGCAGAACTCGCACTGGAAGGGGCAACCGCGCGAAAACTGGACCGACATTGAGTCGTAGGCATCGAGTTCCAGCAGGTCGTAGCGGGGGACTGGCGTTTCGGTAACATCCGGTTTTTCGCCGTTGGACCGGAAGATGCCCTGGGGTTCACCCCGCTCCAGGGCCTCGACGAACATCGGTAAGGTAATTTCCCCCTCATCCAGCACCAGATAATCAACACCAGCAGGTAAAACCTCCTCCGGCATGGAGGTAGGGTAGGGACCGCCCACGGCCACCCGTTTGCCGCGCCGTTTGGCTTCCCGAATTTGGGCCAACAGATCTTCCTTTTGCACAATCATCGCCGAGCAGATCACCAGATCCGCCCAAGCCCACTCGTCTTCGCGAATATCGCGCACATTGCGATCGACCAGCTTAAACTCCCAGGTTTGGGGCAGAATGGCCGCCACCGTGATCAACCCAAGGGGGGGCAGCAACACCTTACGGTTGACTAACTCCAGAATTTTCTCGTAGGACCAGAAGGTTTTCGGAAATAACGGATAGATCAGTAGGACCCGCATGGCGATACTCCTGGCGATGGCTTCACGCAGACTTTAACAAAAACAAAGGTTTCGTTACATTCACGATAGCACCTACCCCCCGGCTTTTTGAGTTTGCAGTAGCGACTGGAGTCGCTAAAAATACCGATCGCGCGTCCTTGCAAACCCTAGACGGGTGGGGTGCTGCGTGCCCTTAGCCGCACCGTAATCCATCCTACCCGGATCATCCAGCTTGACTCACCCCATTGCCAACCGCAAGGCGGCGCTCCTAGCGGAAAGGTTGAGATCGGGTTTGCGCTAACGCTGGCGGGGACTGGGTCGTTGACCATAGTGGCGGTAGGTGAGGTAGTCAGTGAGGACGCGATCGTGATCAAAACAGAGGCTCTGGGGCAAATTCCAGGGTTCAAAAATCCCCACCCGTAGGGCATCATCCTGGGCGACTGGGGACCCGATCGCCGTGGCAATGAAGACGACACTCAGGGTATGTTGGCGCGGATCACGCTGAGGGTCGGAATACACGTAGAACTGCTCGACCAGGGTAATGCTTAACCCCGTCTCTTCCTTCGCTTCCCGACGGGCGGCGGTTTCCACCGTTTCGCCATAGTCCACAAACCCACCGGGGATGGCCCAACCCAAAGGCGGATTGCGGCGCTCAATCAGGACGATCGGGCGATGGGGGCGATCGAGCAGTTCAATAATGATGTCTACGGTGGGAACTGGGTTGCGATAGGTCACGGTAGCTTATGGGGAGGTTAACAGCAACAGGGAGATAGCTAGGGGGATTCAGTATTTCCGTATCCGGTATTAAATATTGTCAGCGTTGCGTGTTTCGCTGATCCAAAACTGTAGACTAACCTCTAGACTTTTGGCAAAGTCTTCTGCCTCGCAGTGATCCGCTAACATCCACGTTTGCAGTAATCCACGTTTGAAGTAACCCAATGCCTTTTCCTAGAGCCAGCGGTATTCTCCTCCATCCCACCTCCTTCCCCAGTCGCTTTGGGATTGGGGACCTGGGTCCCGGTGCCTACACATTCATTGACTTCCTCGCCAACGCCAAGCAGCAACTCTGGCAGGTGTTGCCCCTGGGACCAACCGGGTTCGGCAACTCTCCCTATATGTGCTACTCCGCCCTGGCGGGTAATCCGCTACTGATCAGCCCGGAATTGTTGCGCGATCAGGGGTTACTCAACAACGGTGATTTGGACCCGTACCCCCACTTGTCACCCGATCGGGTGGAGTACGAAGCGGTGGAGCAGCTGAAATACCCCCTGTTGCGCCGTGCCTTTGAGAATTTCCAGGCCCGCAATGATGCCACCCAGCGATCGGCCTTTGAGGCATTCTGTCGGCAACACGCCTCCTGGCTGGACGACTACGCCCTATTCATGTCCCTCAAGGAAGTCTTGAAGCTGAGTTGGAACCAGTGGGATACGGCGATCGCATGGCGCCATCCCGATGCCCTAGCCCGTTGGAAGTCGGAGCTACAAACCGAGATTCAATACCGCCAATTCCTCCAGTTTGAGTTTTTCCGCCAGTGGGCCGAATTGCGCAAATATGCCAACGATCGCGGCGTGCGCATTATTGGCGATATTCCCATCTATGTTGCCCACGACAGTTCCGATGTGTGGGCCAATCCCAAAAACTTCCGGCTGGATGAAGCCACAGGCGAAGCAGCGGAGATGGCAGGCGTGCCCCCCGATGTCTTCAGTGATACGGGCCAACTTTGGGGTAACCCCATTTACAACTGGGACTACCAGCGACAGCAGGGGTTCCAATGGTGGGTGCAGCGCTTCCAAAGCTTGTTGGAATTTGTTGATGTGATTCGGGTTGACCACTTCCGGGGCTTTAGCGCCTACTGGGCCGTCCCCCAGGGGGAAGAAACCGCGATGAACGGTCAATGGGTAAATGCCCCTGGCCATGAATTGTTCCAAACCCTGCGCGATCGCCTAGGCGGCTTGCCGATCGTCGCTGAGGACTTGGGTATTATTACGCCCGATGTGGAAGAATTGCGCGATCGCTTCGAGTTTCCAGGGATGAAAATCCTGCTCTTTGCCTTCGACTCCGGCAGCGATAACCCCTATCTGCCCTTCCAGTACATCCACAACTGCATCGTCTACACGGGTACCCACGACAACAACACGACGATCGGCTGGTTTAACGAGGCCGAAGATTGGAAGCGGCAAGCCTTTGAACGCTATCTGGGTCGCTTTGGCCACTGGGGGGTTCATTGGGACATGATCCGGCTGGCCCTCAGTTCCGTCGCCGACTGGGCGATTTTGCCCCTTCAGGACGTGATTGGCCTGGGCGGTGAGGCCCGCATGAATTTCCCCGGCACCAGCCAGGGTAACTGGGTCTGGCGCTACCGCTCCGATATGCTCAACGGGGAGATGGGCGATCGCCTACGGCAGATGACGGAACTTTATGGCCGTGCGCCCCAATAGCTTTGTCCCCAGCGATCGCCGAATATTGCCGAACGTTGCCGAACATTGCCGCGCGTTGATCGCCGACGATCAGCGTAATTCCTGATGCCGGAAACAGTCGATCGTGTGGTCGTTGACCAGCCCGCACGCTTGCATCAAGGCGTAGCAAATCGTGGGACCGACAAAGGTGAAGTGATGCCGCTTAAGGTCCCGGCTCATGGCTCGCGATTCCGGGGTTTCGGGGGGCACATCCGCCAAGGTGGGCCATGCATTCTGGCGCGGCTCTCCGCCCACAAACTGCCAGAGATAGGTGGCAAAACTACCGAATTCCGCTTGCACAGCGAGAAAGGCGCGGGCATTCTCGATGGTCGCAGCTAATTTGCGCCGGTTCCGGATCAGGCCGGGATTGGTCATGAGGGTGTCGATCGCGGCATCGGGGTACTGGGCGATCGCGTGGGGGTCAAAGTTATCCAGGGCGAGTCGATAGTGTTCCCGTTTGCGCAGGACGGTGTACCAACTTAAGCCTGCCTGCGCCCCTTCCAGGATCAGGAACTCAAAGAGGCGGCGATCGTCATAGACTGGAACCCCCCACTCGCGATCGTGGTAGGCGATATAGAGGGGGTCATCAGTTACCCAGGCACAGCGGCGGCGGCTAGTAGCGTCAGACATCGGAACACCCAATAAGCTTGGCGTTATCAGTAGTTTGCGTTAGGCAACGATGAAGGGTTGGGAAGTATTCCCCCGTAGGAGATCCGTAATCGTATCTTTGTAGTCTAAAAACCACTGTTGCCGTTTGATGACGTGATGCCGCTGGTCGGGTTGATCAATGATTACCTCCCGTTGAATGCTGCCTGGACGGGCCGACAGCACATAGATGCGATTCGAGAGAAAGACGGCTTCCTCAACATCATGGGTGATCATAAAGATGGTTTTGCGCGTCCGTTCCCAGAGTTCCAACAGGAATTCCTGCATATCTTCCTTGGTTTGGATATCCAGGGCACCAAAGGGTTCATCCATCAGCAAAATTTTCGGTTCCGAAGCCAGGGCACGGGCGATCGCGACCCGTTGACGCATTCCCCCCGATAGTTCCTTGGGATAGGCTTTGGCAAAGTTGGATAAGCCCACAACTTCCAAATAGTCCCACACGCGACTCTGCCGTTCGGCCCGCGAGACACCGCGTAGCTTTAACCCGAAACCCACATTTTGTTCCACCGTCATCCAGGGATAGAGGGTGTAGCTCTGGAAGACAAGTCCGCGATCGGCCCCTGGCCCCGTTACCTGGATGCCATCCACCCGAATTTCCCCCGTTGTGGGCATATCCAGCCCCGCGAGTAGGCGCAACAGGGTCGATTTTCCCGAACCGGAGGCTCCCACAGCACACACGAATTCGCCCTCCTCCACGTGGAGGTTAATATCTTCTAACACCAGCAGGGAACCCTGACGGATCTTAAAACGTTTATACAGGTGATTCACTTCCAGGTGCATTGTTTATCCCCTTATATTGAATGGATTCCCTGGCTTAACATGATTTCAAAGCCCCTTGCTGAGACCCTTCCCCTGGATTACCCCCAAGTTTTACTTACTGGCCCAATGACAGGTGGTGCGCAATAACAGCCGGAATAGGAGATCGATCGCCAAGCCAATAATGCCAATCACAATTAAACCGACAAAGATTTCATCGGTCTTCAGAAAGCGACCCGCCACACTAATGCGCCGTCCCAACCCTTCCGTTGCCGCAATCAGTTCTGCTACAATCACTAACTGCCATGCTGCTGCCAAATTGACCCGACAGGCATCAATGATATTGGGAGTCACATAGGGAAAAATCACCTGAAAGAGGGTTTGCCAACGATTCCCCCCCAAGGTGTATGTGGTTTCAATTAACTCCTTGGGTACAAACTTCACCGAGTCCATTACCATCAAGGTGTTGAAAAACAAGACCCCAATAAAGATCAAAATAATCTTGGGGGCTTCCCCAATCCCAAAGTAGAGAATTAGCAGCGGAATAAATGCCGGGGCGGGCATATACCGAATAATGCCAATAATCGGTTCCAAGAGGGCGCGAATACTCGCAAAAGTGCCCATAATCACCCCCAACGGAATCGAGATGATTGCGGCTAACAAAAATCCCACGGAAATCCGCCAGACACTCGCCACGATATCCTTGGGTAAATCCCCACTGGCCCATAATCCCTGCGCAGCGCGTCCCACTTGCTGGGGGGTGGGTAGAAACAGGGGTTCGACCCAGCCAGAGTTGGAAATCAAGGCCCACAAGATCAAGGGAATGCCGATCGACAGACTAAAGAATAGCCAGGACAAGGGGGGCGCGATCGGCTCCGCAATCTGCCAAAACCGGGAGGGGCGCAGCATCTTGGTGCGGGGCATCGTGAGAGGGAGCGGCTCAGGTGTTGAGGTCATGGCAGGGAATCGGGAGTAGGGAATAGGGACAATGAAGCTTGGCAACGCCCTAGGTCGCGGGACTGGCCTTGGCAGCATGGGCCTTGACAAAGCGATCGTCAAATAGCTTGCTCAGATCCGGTTCGCTTTTCGCCAGTCCGGTTTCCATCAAAAACTGGCTGATTTCCTGCGCGGCATAGGGGAGCGAGGTCATATCTTCCCCCGGCTCGAAGGCTTTGAGGTTATCCGCCAGGGTGAAGATCCGGGTCCCGGCATCATATTCTTTGTATTCCTCGACGGAAACCCCCGCCCGTTTGGCCAGGATTTCGTAGGCGCGATCGGGGTTGGCATTGATCCAGTCCAGGGTGGCAAACCAGCTATCCACCAGGGCTTGCACCTGTTCCGGTTGCTCGTCAACAAGCTTACGGTTGACCACTAAATGATCGGGAATAGCACCGGGGAAATCCTTGGAGCTAAACAGTTCCTTGCTCCCAGGGCGCTTGAGGGCTTGGGTGGTGAAGGGCGCAAACACCCCCACCGCATCGACTTGACCGGCGACAAAGGCAGCAGCGGCTTGCCCAGTTTCCAGGGGGACAAATTCAATATCTTGCGCCGTGAGTCCTTCCTTCTGGAGGCCAAGGAGGAGCAGGAAGTGATCCACGGTTCCCTCTTCCGCTGCCACTTTTTTACCTTTTAGATCGGCGATCGTATTGATCGTTTCCGCAACGATAATTTTGTCGTTACCCGTGGAATTGTCGTTCACCAAGACGACGACCTGATCGGACCCCGCCGCGATCGAGCTAATCGTATCGTTCAGGGTCTGGCTATTGGCATCCAGTTGGCCAGCATTCAAAGCATTGATCGATTCCAGATAGCCATCAAACCACTTCAGGTCAACATTAGCTGCATTGGCGGTAAACACCCCTTCTTCCTGGGCCACTTGCCAGGGAAACCAACCGGGCCACGCACTGAAGCCCAGTTTGACCAGTTGGGCGGCAGGAGATGCGGTGCCTCCGTCGGTGGGACTGGGCGAACGGTCGGTTGACATCTGGCTAGCGGGATTGGTGCAGCTAACCGCGAGGACTAAACTCAGCAGAAATAGGCCAATGGTAGTCAAGAGCGATCGCAATTTCATGAGTTTTCTCAGAGTTCAACATCTACCGGAACTGACTGCAAATTTTAAAAAATTCACAAGGCAAATTCACAAAGACAAATTCATGCGGGAAAGATTACAGGAAAAATCGCAGAAAAAACTAAAATGAACATTCAAACGTGAATGAGAAGCTGAATGCGATCGCCCTCCCCTACAAGACTTAACGAATTGGGCGATCGGCAATCTGTTAGTTTAGCTACAAACTGAGGGGGACGCGACCCTAGAGGGGGACGGATCAGGACTGTGATCATGCGTGTGATCGTGACTGTGCCCATGACTGTGATTGGGACTATGTACTTGATTGCGCACGTGGGCGATCGTGGCCTGCACCCAAGCGAACCAGGCATCCAACCCGACCCCTGTTTTCACTGAGAGGGGCAAGATCGTCACATCGGGGTTAATCTGGCGCACATTCGCGACCAATTGATTCAAATCAATGTCTACATGGGGTGCGAGATCCAGTTTGGTGATCAATAGACAATCGGCTTCGTGGAACATGATCGGATATTTAAGGGGTTTGTCCTCGCCTTCCGTAACGCTGAGGAGGGCCACCTTGGCATGTTCCCCCACTTCAAACTCTGCCGGACACACCAGATTGCCCACATTTTCCACCAGGACTAAATCCAGTGTGGTGGGATCGAGTTCTTCTTCAAGGCGATGAATCCCCCCCGCCACCATCCGCGCATCCAGATGACACGATCGCCCGGTGTTAATGGCAAACACCGGTACGTCATACTGGCGCAAGCGATCGGCATCCAACTCGGTGGTCATATCCCCCTCAATCACGGCCATCCGTAATTGCGATCGCAGGGCGGCCAGGGTTTTTTCCAGCAGGGCTGTCTTACCGGCACCGGGGCTACTCATGAGATTGAGACAGGTGATGCCCCACCGATCGAAGTGAGCGCGGTTGTGGTTGGCTCCTGCCTGGTTGGCGTGGAGTAAATTCATTTCCAAGGCAGCATCAAAGGTTTGGTGCATGGGTGTCTACCTAATTCAGGACTGAAGAATGGGGGCGGTTTCGGCAGCAAATTCAACGCGATCGATCTTTAACTCCCGGCCCGATCGAATATCCTCCATTGGACTGCGACAGGTGGGACAGGCATATTGCTGACCGATCGCGGGGGCATAGTCTTGCTGACAGGTGTGGCAGAACGCGATTAGGGGCGTTTCGCGAATGACCAATTCCGCCCCCGCTAAAAAGGTGTCGCGGGTTTGCACGGCAAAGGCAAATTGCAAACTGGCCGGTTCCACACAGGTAAATTGACCAACGGTTAAATGAACCCGCTGGATCGGGGGGCGATCGGGTTGGGTTTCCCACCAGTTACGCACGGTTTGAATCAGTGCCTTGGTCATGTCGGTTTCATGCATGGATACACAGGAAAATCCCTGAACGATGGTGATTTCTGGGTTGGGGCAGGTTTAATAAAGGGCGGGTTTAATGAAGGGCGGGTTTATCAGAGTGGTTGGTTGCTTGCCAAGATTGCGGGCAACCCGCCCCTACGATCGGTTTCCGTTACCTAGGGGTGAGGTTATGTCCATGCCTGATCGACCGCCATATTGGCTTCGGCATGGATATAGGCGGGTTTCTGTTGCCGGGGCAGTTGACCGGAGAGAACGAGGTGGGCCATCGTGTCACAAATGACGCGGGTGGCCATCAGGGCGGTGATGTCGCTAATGTCGTAGGGCGGCGAGACTTCCACCACTTCCAGGCCACAGACGGGGGCGCGTTGCACGATCTTGCCCAGCAAGGCCAACGCTTCGCGGGGCAGCAGCCCCCCCGGTTCCGGCCAGCCCGTGCCAGGGACAAAGCCCGCATCAATGCAGTCGATGTCAAAACTGATATAGACACAGTCGGTGCCGTCGAGGGCACGTTCGAGGGCAAAGTCCGCAGCGGCATCCAGGCCCATCTCGACAATATCGGTAACCGTCAAAATATTGGTGGCCCGTTCGCGGCACACTTTGACCCCTTGGCGGGGCACCTGCCAGCCGCCAATCCCCAGTTGTACAAGGTTTTTCGCCGGGGCATTGGCCATGTTGGTGGCATGGAACCAGGGACAGGTGTGCATCCGTTCATCCAGGTCCGTTTCTTGGGTATCCACATGGCGATCGAAGTGAATAATGCCCACTTTCTTATTCCCCAAGTGCCGACAGACGCCCCGCACCGTGGGAAAGCCGATCGAATGGTCACCGCCCAAGATAATGGGGAAGGCCCCCGACGCAAAAATATGGGCAATGCCTTTAGAAATCTGGTCGAAGGATTTCTCGTTATTGGCGGGAATCGTGAAAATATCCCCCACATCACAGAGGGAGATCTGTTCCCGCAGGTCAATCCCCAGTTCAAAGTTGTAGGGCGTATAGAGGGCGGAAATCCGTCGAATCCCCTGGGGACCAAAGCGGGTACCGGGACGGTAGGTGGTGCCGGAGTCGTGGGGGACGCCAACGATCGCCACATCGTATTCGCCCACCCGCCGCACATCTTCCAGATAGGGGGCTTTGAGGAAGGTATTAATGCCCGCATAGTGGGGCAGTTCACCGCGTGAGAAGGTGGGAATCGAGCGATCGCGGATACTCTCGGCGGCTTCCAGACCATAGGTTAAACCCTGGTCCACTTCCTGTTGCCAACCCGTGAGGGGAAGTCGGGCTTCGCGCTCAAGGGCTTGGCGGGCAACGGGTCCCGGTGGGGTTGCGTCAGCATTTGGCGATTGAAAGAGGGGATTATCTGTCATAGCTAATATCGTGTTTGGGGGGGCGTTTGCTTCCCTAGGATTCCGTTCAGTTTAAGGTTAAGTTAACTCAATGTCTTTTCAATCTTTCTTGGGGGACAGTCAACGCCTGTCAACAACCAAAAAGCCCCGAAGGACATGACCGCATAGGCCAGTCTCCTCCCGGGCTTTTCTCCCTCCGTGTCGTTGTAAGGCCGGTGAACTGTGGGTTGGCCGTGGCTACAACGTGCTTCTCTTGGACCAGGCATCGGGACCAGACGGCCCGATCGGAACCCTAGAAGCTATGTAATTGATTCTTGATAGGAATTGAGTCTTGGGGACACTTGTAGCAACAAAGTCAACCCTAAAAAGTGGCGAAATTTACCGTTTCCCCAACGGGGCATCTCCTGACATCCCTAACATCCATGACATACTTTTGAGGAAGACTGTTGATCCTGGCCCTCGCTAGGCGTGTTCATGGCATCCCTTTCCGACCGGCTGACCCTGGCCCATCAGCAATACCGCGATCGCAACCTAGTCGCGGCGCAACAAACCTGTCAGCAACTACTGGCGCAAGCACCGGACCATCCCGAAGCCTTGGCCTTGATGGGCTGTGTCTGGCATGGCTTGGGCCAAAATGACCGGGCGGAAGCGTGCTGGCGGCAGACGATCGCGCTAAAACCCGGTTATGCCGAAGCCCATAATAATCTGGGGGCGGTCCTCCAGGGGCGGGGCGATCTGGAGGGGGCGATCGCCCATTATCAGCAGGCCATCACCCATCACCCCACCTATGCCGAAGCCTACTGCAACCTGGGCAATGCGCTGCAACTACAGGAACAGTTCGAGGCGGCGATCACCCACTATCAACGGGCGATTCAACTCAGACCGGACTACGCCGAAGCCCATAGCAACCTGGGGACGGCCTACCAACGGCTAAAACACTTTGACGATGCGATCGCCCACTATCAACGGGCACTGGTCCTGCGATCGGACTACCCGGAAACCCACTACAACTGGGGACGGCTCCTGGAAGAGCAGGAAGACTATACCGGGGCCGAAAGTCATTACCGCCAAGCGATCGCCCTCAAACCCAACTATGCAGCAGCCCATAACCAATTGGGCTATCGGCTGCAACAGCGGAATGCCTACGCCGAGGCCGAATATCACTATCGGCAAGCGATCGCCCTGGGGTTTGAGAGTGTGGACACCCAGCACTGTCTGGCGGTGATGCTCCACAACCAGGGGCAATATGACGCCGCGATCGCCCAATATGACGCCACGATCGCCCGTAAACCGGATCATGGTCATGCCCACCTCAATCGCGCGATCGCCTACCTAACCCTGGGGGATTTTTCGACGGGTTGGCGGGAGTATGAATGGCGCTGGCAGGTGCCGGAGTTTCAGGGGTTGGTCTTTAGTGCCCACACGCGCTGGGATGGCGGCGATCTCAACGGCCAAACGATTCTGCTACATTCGGAACAGGGGTTAGGCGACACGATTCAGTTTGTGCGCTACGCGATGCTGGTGGCCCAACGGGGGGGGACGGTATTGGTGAGTTGCCCCGATCCCTTGTGGCGGTTGTTTACGACGGTGCCGGGGGTGAGCCAGGTTGTGGAACGCTTCGTGCCGAATCACCTGTTCCAGACCTATGCGGCGTTGATGAGTTTGCCCTATCTCCTGGGCACGACGGTGGACACGATCCCAGCCAGCGTTCCCTATCTCCGGGCCAGTACGCCGCCGCCCCTCACCCTCACGGCTCCCCTAACCTGTCGTCTCAAGGTGGGGCTGGTGTGGTCGGGCAATCCGGCCAATGGGCAAAATTTCCGGCGCAGTTGTCCGCTGACGGCCTTAGCTCCCCTGTGGCAACTTACGGATATTGCGTTCTACAGCTTGCAGAAGGACTTACCACCGGAGGATCAGGCGGCCATCACAACGCTCCCCATTCAAGATCTTGGTCCCCATCTGGGGGACTTTGCGGATACGGCGGCGTTGATTGACCAATTGGATTTGGTGATCAGCATCGATACGTCGGTGGCCCATTTGGCGGGGGCGATGGCGAAGCCGGTGTGGTTGCTGTTAGCCGATGTGGCGGATTGGCGGTGGTTGTTAGACCGGGAGGATAGCCCCTGGTACCCGACGATGCGGATCTTCCGGCAGGCTAAAGCTGGTGATTGGGATGACGTGATCGCCCGCATTGTCCAGGCTCTCCAGCAGGAGCCGCTCTTGTGGGGTAGGCATCCTGCCTGCCCAGGAACAACTGGCACAACTGAGTTAGGGACAGCCGGGACGGCTATCCCACAAGGGGCTGAGTCAACTCAAAATTCAAAATTCAAAATTCAAAATTCAGAAACTCTCGCCCAACAGGGGATGGTGGCCTTGCGATCGGGACAGTGGGAAAGCGCGATCGTTTATTACCAACAAGCACTCCCCCAGCATCCTCAACCCGCAGATATTCACTTCCACCTGGGCTATGCCTATCACCAATGGGGGGATGAGAACCGGGCGATGGAGCACTATCAACGTGCCCTGTCCTTGCGACCGGAATTTCCCGAAGTACTCTGTAATCTGGGCAATCTCTTGCAGGCGCGGCAACAGTGGGAAACCGCGATCGCCTACTACCAACGTGCCCTCAGCATCAACCCCACCTACCCCGACGCCCACAATAACCTGGGGACAGCCTTGTTTAACCAGGGGCAACTCGCTGAGGCCATTGCCCAGTATCAGCAGGCCCTACGGCTCAGGCCAGATCATCTGGATGCCCATTTCAATCTGGGGAATGCCTTCGTGAAGCAGGGAGATTTCCCCGCCGCGATCGCCCAGTATCAACAGGCTTTGGCTCAGAATCCCAACCATATTGGCGCTGCCCATAACCTCGCCAGTTGTTTGTTTAAGCAGAGAGAGATTGCCGCTGCGATCGCCTATTTTCAGCAGGTGATTGCCCTTGACCCAAACCATGTGGATGCCCACTTCAATCTGGGGGTGGCTTGGTTACTTCAGGGGGATTTGCCACGGGGGTTTGTCGAGTATGAATGGCGTTGGCAAACCAAACACTTTGAAAATATATCGCCCACCCAACCCCAGTGGCAGGGGGACGCGCTAGCGGGGCGCACAATTTTGCTGCACCCGGAACAGGGGTATGGGGATTTAATTCAGTTCATTCGCTATGCGCCCCTGGTGGCTGAACAGGGGGGGCGGGTCATCGTCTGCTGCCCGGAGAATTTGCAACGGTTGTTTGCAACGGTACCAGGGATTGAGCGGTTGTTAAATATGGCCATCTCCCCGCAGGACTTTGAGATTTGTGCGCCGCTGCTCAGCCTCCCGCGCCTTTTGGGGACAACCCTCGATACAATTCCCGCCACCGTTCCCTACCTGCAAGTACCCCATGACGCGTCGATCCAACTGACGGCCCCCCCCGGTACCCGCCTGAAGGTTGGCCTTGTCTGGGCAGGCAGTCCCGATCATCCCAATGATGCCCAGCGGTCCTGTGGCCTGCGGGTATTGCAACCTCTCCTGGCTTTGCCGGATATTGCGTTCTACAGTTTGCAGGTGGGAGCACCAGCCTTAGAATTAGCCGCATTGCCCAATGCGGACCAAGCGCAAGTCACGGATCTCAGTCCCCAACTTACGGATTTCGCTGAAACCGCCGCCGCGATCGCGCAACTGGATTTGGTCATTACGGTAGACACATCCGTGGCCCATGTGGCGGGGGCGATCGCAAAACCCGTTTGGGTACTCCTGTCCTATGTGCCCGATTGGCGCTGGCTTTTGGACCGTGAGGATAGCCCTTGGTATCCCACCATGCGCCTCTTCCGCCAACCGCAGCTTGGTGACTGGGCGGGATTGGTAACCCAAGTAGTGGCTGCGCTTCAAGACTATAAGGTGACTAAGCGGGGTAGAAAAGGTCAAAAATCTCCCGTATCAACGAGAAAATCTAAACCTAAACATCAAACTGCTAGAACGAAAAAATCCCCCGCAAAAACAGCTACTAAAACGGCTACTAAAACAGCTACTCAGTCATCAGTAGAAAGACTGCTCCAGCAGGGAACCCAAGCCCTAGAGCAGCAGGATTGGCAAACAGCGATCGCGGCTTATCAACAGGCGATATCCCTCAACCCAAACCTACCCCGAACCTTGGGCAATTTAGGGGTTGCCTTACACAAGGCCGGGGATCTCGATGCAGCCATTACCTACTATCGGGCCGCCCTCCAGCAAAAGCCCGATTTTCCGGAAGCTCACCATAACCTGGGGAAGGCTTTGCAAGAAAAAGGGGATCTTGATGCCGCCAGCGACCATTATCGACAGGCGATCGTCCTTAATCCTACCTATGTAGAACCCTACTATGGGCTAGGCAACATCCTCACCCAACATGACACATTCGATAATCTGTTTACGCCCCAAGATCAATTCGAGGCAATTAAGTCGTGTTATGAACAACTGTTACAGGTTCGCCCCCAGGAAGCAGCGGCCTATAATAATTTAGGATCAGCCCATTTCCGACACGGAAAAGTTGTTGAAGCTGTAGGCTATTTTGAACAAGCGATCGTTCATGATCCTCACCTGAGTGCGGCCCATCGCAATCTGGGTTTAGCCCTCCTCACCCAGGGGGATTTAGTTCGGGGTTTTGCAGAATATCGTTGGCGTTGGCAGACGGCAGAAAAAGGCTTGCCCAACTTTAGTCAACCGCAATGGGACGGCAGCGATCTGACCGGCAAAACGATTTTGCTCTACCCAGAGCAGGGCCACGGTGACATTATTCAATTTGTCCGCTATGCCCCCCTGGTCGCGCAACGAGGGGGACGAGTCATTGTCTCCTGTTATGCAGGACTAGAACGATTAATCGCCTCAATTGAGGGAGTTGGGCAGGTCATAACTCACCATGAAGTTACCTTTGATACCTTCCTCCCGTTGATGGATTTACCCATCATTTTCCAAACCGATCTCACCACCGTTCCCGCTCAGGTTCCCTATCTTAAGGCACCTGCAATTCCACCTTTAATTTTGCAAGTGCCAGATCATATTCGTCTAAAAGTAGGAATTGTCTGGGCGGGTAATCCTAAAAACCCTACAGACCAAAAACGTTCTTGTCCTTTATTAGCTTTTCTACCACTGTTAGCACTTGAAAATATTGCCTTTTATAGCCTCCAAGTTGGAGGGCCAGCTACCCAGTTAGCCGACTTACCGGAGGGGGTAGTCGTGCCAGATCTCAGTCCCCACCTCAAGGATTTTGCAGAAACGGCGGCGGTGATTGAGCAATTAGATTTAGTCATTACGGTGGATACAGCAGTGGCCCATGTGGCAGGGGCACTCGGCAAACCGACGTGGATCTTACTGTCAACCTTACCGGATTGGCGTTGGTTATTAGAGCGCGACGATAGCCCCTGGTATCCAACGGTGCGCCTGTTCCGCCAAACTCGCCTAGGGGATTGGGCGGAAGTGATGACACGGGTAGTCGCCGCATTGGTGGAACGACGCGATCGCTGTCAACCCCATGAATCGATGCAGGGGATAATCAGTTATTACCAGGAAGTCCTGCGCCAGAAACCGGATTTACCGGAAGTCCACTATAATTTGGGCAAAGTACTCCAAGATGCGGGAGAGTTAGAATCTGCCCGTCACCATTATCAACAGGCGATCGCGCTCAATCCGGCCTATGCGAAACCTTACTATAGTTTGGCCAGTATTCTCGCCTTGGATGAAACCTGGGAAAAACCGTTTACCGATCGGGATCAATTCGATGCGCTTAAGACCTGTTATGAACAACTTTTGCAAGTTTTTCCCCAGGAAGCAGCGGCCTATAACAATTTAGGCTTAGCCCATTTTCAGCGAGGAAAAATTGCCGAAGCTGCCGCCTATTTTGAACAGGCGATCGCCCATAATCCCAACCTCGCGATCGCCCATAAAAATTTGGGTTTTGCGCTCCTAACCCAAGGAGATTTAGTACACGGTTTTGCCGAATACCGTTGGCGTTGGCAAGTAAACGACAAAGGTTTACCTGATTTTAAGCAACCACAATGGGATGGCAGTAATTTAACTGGAAAAACGATTTTTCTATATCCCGAACAGGGCTACGGTGATGTTGTCCAATTTGTGCGTTATGTTCCCTTAGTAGCGCAACGGGGCGGGCGGGTCATCATCGGGTGTTATGCAGGTCTAGAGCGCTTAATCGCTACGGTGGATGGTGTCGATCAAGTAGTTACCCATCACGAAGTTACCTTTGATACCTTTCTCCCGTTAATGGATTTATCCATCATTTTTCAAACCGATCTCACCACAGTTCCCGCTCAGGTTCCCTATCTTAAGGCACCTGCGATTCCGCCTTTAATTTTGCAAGTGTCAGATCATATTATTTTAAAAGTAGGAATTGTCTGGGCTGGCAGTCCTAAAAATTCAAATAATCAAAAACGTTCTTGTCCTTTATTAGCTTTCCTGCCGCTTTTAGAACTTGAAAATATTGCGTTTTATAGCCTACAAGTGGGTGAACCTGTTACCCAGTTAGCTAACTTGCCCGATGGGATAATATTGCTTGACCTTAACCCCCATCTTAAGGATTTTGCGGATACAGCGGCGGTAATCGAGCAACTGGATTTGGTGATTACTGTGGATACAGCAGTGGCCCATGTGGCGGGGGCACTCGGCAAACCGACGTGGATCTTACTCTCTGCTTTACCGGATTGGCGGTGGTTATTGGATCGGGACGATAGCCCCTGGTATCCAACTGTGCGTTTGTTCCGACAAACTCGATTGGGAGATTGGGCCGGAGTGATGACGCGGGTAGTCAATGCCTTAACAGAATTACGGGATACCTGCACCCAACCCCATCCCTTTAAACAAGCGGCAACGGCAACCACAATCGCTGCCTTAGCCCAGCAAGGGAATACCTATCTCGAAACCCAACAATGGGATGCGGCAATGGCCTGTTTCCAAAAGGTAATCGCTCTGCAACCACACCTGGCAACGGCTCACTATACAATCGGCTGGCTGTATAAGCGACAGCGGGAACTCGAACTGGCGAAGCTCCATTTTCAACAGGAGATCACGGTTTTCCCTGACTGTGCCGCTGCCCACTTTGCCCTCGGTACCACCCACCTCCTGCAAGGGGATTTATTAGCAGGTTGGCAGGGCTATGAATGGCGCTTCCAAGTGAAAAACCTTGAGTCCTATTTGCTGCCCTTCACGGAAGCGGCAGCCCAACTCTGGCAAGGGGAGGATGTACGCGGTCGGCGGCTTTATATTCATCCGGAACAGGGCTATGGCGATAAGCTGCAATTCAGTCGCTATGCAATCTTGTTAGCCGCCCAAGGGGTACAGGTGATTCTGGGGTGTCCTCCCTCGCTCAAGCGTTTACTGGCCATGCTTCCCGGCCCGATTACGGTGACCGATCGCCAGCCATCGCCGACTGAGTTTGATGTCTGCGTGCCTTTAATGAGTCTGCCCCATCGCTTCCAGACAACCTTAGCCACGATTCCCGCACCAGTGCCCTATTTGCGGGTGCCCCCAGGGGTAACGATCGCGTTGCCTAGTGGCAGCCCAACAGCGTTGAAGGTGGGGTTAGCCTGGGCGGGCAGTCCCGATAATCTCACCGATAGTGATCGCTCGTGTGCCTTAACGGCATTTTTGCCCTTGTTGGACCTAGCCTCTGACCTGGTAAGTGTCGAATTTTATAGTTTACAGGTGGGTTCGGAAAGCCAACAGTTGGCGCACCTGCCCTCAAGCGTAACGATCGCGGATCTCAGTCCCCAGTTACAGGACTTTGCCGATACGGCGGCGGCCATTGAACAATTGGATCTCGTGATCAGCGTGGATACGGCAGTGGCCCACCTTGCAGGGGCAATGGCCAAACCCGTATGGGTCTTGCTAGCCTACTTACCCGATTGGCGCTGGCTGCTCGATCGTGACGATAGTCCCTGGTATCCCACAATGCGCCTGTTCCGCCAAACCGAACCAGGGGATTGGGCGGGGGTAATTCAACGGGTGAAAATAGCCTTGCAAGAATTAGCCATTCAAAATTCAAAATTCAAAATTCAAAATTTAACCCCTTCAACGACTTCTATTCAGATTGATGTTTTGCTACAGCAGGGCAATCAGTGTACCCAAACCCAGGATTGGGCGGGAGCAATTGACTATTTCCAGATGGCTAAACACCTTCAGCCAAACCTACTCCCAGCGGAGAAAGGACTGGCCTGGGCCTTTCAACACCAGGGCCAGTTAGATCTCGCCATCCAACACTACCAACAGGCGATCGCCCTGGCTCCTCATGCCTATGAACTGTACATCAATCTCGGTAGTCTCCTTGCAGAAAGCTATCGGTTCACAGAAGCAGTCACCTATTATCAACGGGCGATTCAACTCAGGCCCGATCTGGCACCCGCGTACAGCAATCTGGCTAATGTTTACCAGACACAAGGATGTTTAACCGAGGCGATCGCCTATTTCCAACAAGCACTAGCCATTACACCCGATCTGCCTGAGGCTCACTACGGGTTAGGGACTACCTACCTCTTACAAGGCAATTTCCAAGCGGGTTGGGCAGGTTATGAATGGCGATTTAAGGTAAATAGCTTTCAGTATAATTTCTCCCATCTCCAAAATGAAACACATTTACCCTGGGATGGGAATCCCCTTCAGGGTCAACGCATTCTGCTGTGCCCAGAACAGGGGTTCGGTGACAAAATTCAATTTATCCGTTATGCGGCCCTCGTGGCCGATCGGGGCGGCACTGTGGTGATCAGTTGTCAGGCTTCCCTCAAACGCCTCCTGGCCACTGCACCCGGTGTGACTCAAGTTTATGCTCCCGATATTGCGGCGTCTGAATTTGACATTTATGTTCCACTCCTGAGCCTGCCATATCTATTTGGCACTACCCTGGAAACAATCCCTGCATCTGTTCCCTATCTTAAGGCTCCTACCGATCATTCCTTACGGTTAACACCTCCCCTGGGTACTCGCCTAGCAGTGGGTATCGTTTGGGCCGGTAACCCACAGAATACTAAAGACCGCCTACGATCGTGTAGACTTGAGCAATTTTTACCCCTACTTCAGGTACCCCATATTGCCTTTTATAGTCTGCAAGTCGGACCCGCCTCACAACAATTAACTGAACAACCCGCTGCCATAACAGTATGGGATTTAAGTCCCCATTTACACGATTTTGCCGATACGGCAGCGGCAATCACCCAATTAGATCTCGTCATCACAGTTGATACGGCAGTGGCCCACCTGGCTGGTGCATTAGCCAAACCCGTGTGGGTGCTCCTTTCCCATACCCCAGATTGGCGCTGGCTGCTCGATACACCTTCGGCATCGCGCAACTATCGCGAGCATAGTCCCTGGTATCCCACCATGCGCCTCTTCCGTCAAACGGAACCGGGGGATTGGGCGGGGGTGATCCAACGGGTGAAAACGGCCTTACAGGAATGGGTGATGCCACCTTCAACCTTCAACCTTCAAAATTCGCTGGCCAGTCCTGAACAGTCAACACACCCACCCGTCGTGATTCAACCTACCACTCTGACACCCGCTCTTCAACCGGCTCACCCCACAGCCACGAGAGAGCAAGCCACGGATACTCCTGCCACTCATCATCTCGCGACTAAAATACCAACCCAAATCGCGATCGATTGGTCGATGCAACTAACCAGCGGTTGGGGCGTCTATGGATTTAATTTGGCTCTCCAGTTGTTGCGGCGTCAGTCCTGTCAACCAATTGCTTTGCGTCCCCCCTTAGTTCGCCTAGAAGACTTAAATCCCCTCTGTCAACGATTGCTATTGCCCTATTTCCAGAGTTATCAACATATTGAACAAATTACCAGTCAACATCCCGGCCAAACGATCGCCCTCGGTATGCCAGTTCTCCAAGCCCTTGGTAATAATTTTGCTGGGAGCGATCGCCTCAAAGCCTTTCGCGGCGATCGCTCCGTCGGGATTATCTTCTCCGAAAATACTCGCTTTACCGCCGATGCCCTCGCGATCGCCCAGCAATACGATTGGATGCTTGCCGGTTCCCACTGGAACGAAGCTGTTTTACGTCAACATGGGTTAACCAGGGTCAGTACGGTCCTGCAAGGGATTGATCCCACCTACTTCCACCCCGCCCCCCGGCTTAACCTGTTCCCCGATCGCTTTGTCATCTTCTCCGGTGGCAAGTTAGAGTACCGCAAGGGCCAGGATATTATCATCGCCGCCTTCAAGCACTTCCAACAGCGCCACCCCGAAGCCCTCTTGATCACCGCTTGGCAAACCCACTGGCCCCAATATATGAGCGGCATGGAGCAAACAGGTAACGTGAGCGGGCTACCCACAATGGGGAATAACCACCAGCTAGAGATTGTACCCTGGTTAGTACAAAATGGCATTCCGGCGGAAGCGGTGATGGATCTCGGCATGGTGCCCAATCACCAGATGCCGAACATCCTGCGGGAAGCCGATGTCGCCGTCTTCACCAATCGGGCCGAGGGGGGAACTAACCTGGTGGCAATGGAATGTCTCGCCACTGGTCTGCCCACAATTTTGTCAGCCAATACGGGTCACCTGGATTTGCTTCGCGACGACTTAAACCTGGATCACTGCTATGGGCTGCGATCGCAGGGGCTGGTCCGCCCCAATGCCCATTTTCCCGCTGTAGACGGCTGGGGAGAGTCCATCGTGGAGGAAGTGCTCGAACAGTTGGAGGGGGTTTACCAAAATCGGGAGGCAGCCAAACAGAAGGGCGATCGGGCAGCCCAGTTTATGCGCACCCTTACCTGGGAAACCCAAACCCAACGGTTACTGCATACCCTAGGTCGCCTTTACGCCTCAGGCTGAGTATGCCAATCAAGGTGGCTGGTATCACTTAATAGAACCTTAAAACAGATTTCTCCCATCCCGCTACCGTCTACACCGCATTTTTGAATCTTGTGTAAACATCCCTGTCCATTTTTTTCTAGAACTGTAGCAAATCAAACGCTTATCACAGTCTGACCAGCCTTAATTGCTGTGCAATGGCTCCTAAACAAGC
The DNA here is from genome assembly GCA_037445115.1 of Coleofasciculaceae cyanobacterium bin_20. Lineage (GTDB taxonomy): Bacteria > Cyanobacteriota > Cyanobacteriia > B231 > B231 > Trichothermofontia. The sequence goes on along the minus strand of JBBILC010000045.1, from coordinate 5,691 downwards.
GAGACAGCACTGATTGTCCGTAGAAAGACCACCCCGTCCCTCACTGAGGCTAAGCAGGAGTATGAAGCCTATATAAAGCGAGGTATTTTTAAGTTTCTGTGAGTTTCTGCTAAAACGACAGGGCCACAAATCCAGCATGGAATAATGCAATTAGAGGCTAATTCCTACATTTGCTTGTATTTCTAAAAATCATCATTACAGATACCCACGCATTCCAGAGGATAAAATGTCATCCACAACGTCCCCACAACCATCCGTTACTGATGATGTCGGCATTTATGAGTGCGAGATCCACTTGAAGTTTAACCTGCTCGAAGAAGAGCGGGCGATTACCAATCGTGGCCAACTACTGGAACTCCTGTTGGACGCATTTCTGTGTGGAGCCGATGACTACCTTGAACCTATCCTGATCGAAGCCAAGGCATCTCCCCTCAGCGAACTGAATGCCTCCCCCCAAATGCGTCGCCAACTGATCCGCCTGCGCAACTCGCGTGGCTAGCAGCCAAAATCCAGCTACCGCCGGATAGGAATGTCTACACCTGTCCTATCCCGTGGCTATGGTCAAAATTCTTCTAGCTAGGGTATTGACAGAACGTTTGGCTCTCCCCTATCCTGATAAAGGTCAAAAGCAAGCCCCCATCGTCTAGAGGCCTAGGACACCTCCCTTTCACGGAGGTAACGGGGATTCGAATTCCCCTGGGGGTATAATAAAAGTGCATTTTAGAACCCTTATTCTGTAAGCCCTGCGGTCATCAGAATGGGGGTTTCAGCCATTGTAACGGAACCTAAATCACACACAATGGCACACAATGGCACCTAATCTGCCAAATTTTCTAGGCTAAGTTTTAGTCAAGCGTTTTTGCCGTGGAATTTGACAAACAGATCGCAGGGTGGAATTTGACAAACAGATCGCAGGGCGGATCGATCAGGCGAATGGGCGGCTACGGGCAGGCAATGTGGGGGTGACGATCGAGCGCATCAACGATCGCTTATATCTTCGTGCGACGTTTCCCGATCGCACCGGTGGCAGTCCGCGACAACAGCGACTAGCGACGGGGATTCATGCTAACGCCCAGGGGGTGAGCGCGGCGGCGGGCGTTTGAACTGCTGATGCAGCGGCCTGATCTGCCATTGCCACTTGGGACAGGACCCCTGCCAGCGAACTAACAGGGTATCCCGATCTCACCACCAAGGTGAGCAATTTTACTTTATGCGCATCTATTTATCTATTTTTATCTATTTTGGGGCATCTACGATAGGATTTGGCAGAGATCAGGTGACCTCATCATGAGTGTTGAACGTTGGACGGATGAGCGATTAGATCAGTTGGCTCAATTGGTTGAGTCCAACAGTCGTACCATCCAAGCCTTGTCGAACCTGGCGGCTGAGGACCGGCAGGAACGGGTCGAGGTTCTGCGATCGAGCCAATCAATGTAGCAACAGGTTTCAGTGATGCAGCAACAGGTACCGGAGATCCCGCAAGAAGTTCGGGGGGTGCAGACTGCGAATCTGCGGATGCTGGGTATTCTCCTGAACGATCGCCGTCCCGACAACTCCGACAACCCCAAAAACTAACCACCGCATAGCACTTCATTCACCTCGACAGTCTCCCCAGTCTTGAACCGGAAACCCTAGAAAAGGCACTCGCAACGGCGGCGACAACTGCGCTAGTACAGTAAACATAAAGTTTCGCAACGTTGGTAGTAGCCACTTGAGGCGTTGCAGGCTAAAGCCTGAACTACAAACGTTGCATAATTAATTATGTGTTGCACTAGTGCCAAGAATAACTAGCCCCTCCCATTGCTGAGAGGGGTCGTGAGAGATTTTAAGATAACGACACTGTTTAGTGGTCCTAAGAGCGCGCTTGTGCGATTGGGCTGAGCCAACCACTTCCCCGACAACGGAGTCGTATCTTAGCCTTCAGCCTGAACAATCAGCCGGTTGCCAACATCAGGAATGAGCGAGTTGACGCTACCAACCGTTACGATCGTGCGATTGGGTGTTTTTCCACACTCGGATGGACATCCTGGCTTTGCCGACCGGTACGGCCATTGTCGTTGCCTTGACGGGGTTGGATCACGCCATAACCACCATGATTCCGCTCATAAATGACGTTGATTTCATCAGTTTCTGCATTGCGGAACATATAGAAATCATGATCGACCAATTCCAACTGTTCCAGGGCCTCTTGGACCGTCATGGGTGGCATGGCAAAATACTTGGTCCGCACCACTTCCTCCGGCAAGCTGGGGGCTTTCCCCGCCAAGAGATCGGCAGCGACGGGCTGCTCAGCCACAGCCGTTCCGGTCTTAGGTTGGGCTTGGACCTTGCGATCGTGCCGTTTCTCTTTATACTTGCGCAACTGCCGCGCAATCTTGTCAGCAACCAGATCAATGCTGGCATACAAATTTTCGCTGCTTTCTTCAGCGCGGATCACCGTACCATTGGCATACACCGTAACTTCTGCGGTCTGCTTGGGGTTTATCCGAGGGTTCCGCGCCACTGACAGGTGAACATCAATCTCGGTGATCAATGCCTGAAAATGGCTGACGGCTTTCTCAATCTTTTGAAGCACGTACTCATGAATCGCTTCAGTAATCTCAATATTTTTGCCCTGGATAACAAGCTTCATAAAAGCTTCCTCCCCTCATAATTGGGTTGTTCCTTTACTGTAGCAGACCGTGTTTTAGCTTACATCATCACTTTAAGATCCTTTGCATCTCCCCATAATTCCCAGGGACAGCCGACTGCTCCCTATAGGGTATTTCTGTTGACTTGCTAAAATTTTTAAGCATTTTGTTATATACATTTTTTAATGAGATTTTTCAGATATTGATTTTTTCGGTTTCCAAATATACGTGATCGCATGTTTAATAGCCGTATTGACACGGATGCAAACAAACCCCGTCTGAACAGATATCCGGGTTACCTCTGCCTACCAGGATCTCTCGACTATACCGAAGCCCTGGGTTGGCAACAAAAATTAATGGCTGCCCGCCGCGATCGCCCCGGCCTCGCGGATGTGTTGCTGCTGCTGGAACATCCCCCTGTCTACACCCTGGGGCAAGGCGCCAGCGAACAGTATCTTAAAGTAGCCCCAAACGCCAGCCCCTTCCCCATCCACCGCACTGAGCGGGGGGGCGAAGTCACTTACCACGGTCCAGGACAACTGGTAGGGTATCCGATCCTTAACCTCCGCCGCTATCGGCTGGATTTGCACTGGTATTTACGGCAACTGGAGGAAGTTGTCATCCAAACCCTAGCCACCTATGGCTTAAGGGCCGATCGCCTCCCTGGATTAACGGGGGTGTGGCTGGAAGGCCATAAGCTCGCCGCAATCGGGATTAAGGTGAGTCGTTGGATTACGATGCACGGTTTTGCCCTGAACGTATGCCCGGACCTGAGCCACTTTGGCGCGATCGTGCCCTGTGGGATTGCAGATAAACCTGTGGGGAGCTTGGCCCAGTTTCTCCCAGGAATCACGATCGCCGATGTCCAACCCCGTCTGATTCAGACCTTTGGCAACGTCTTTGGTCTTGACTGGCAAGCAGTCACCCTGTCAGAGCTAGCGTCTAAGCTCACAAGGGGAGATGAATTTTGAAGGTTGCATTGTGGCATAGGGGCGGGTTGCACCCAAGAATCTGGGGAACCAGTCACCCCCATAAACCCGCCCGTTTAGAATGTTGAATCTTGAATGTTGACTTTCCCTCGCATCAAGCGATCAGGATGGCAGGCAAGGTACCTGCCCTGTGTATTCCCGATCACTGGCTAAGATAGGCGCGATCGCACCTATCTAACCTGCGTTTAACTAGCCAGGTACTCCCGCACCATTGCCCGACGACGGCGCAGGTGATCGAGGCCCTGACGTTCCAGTTGACGTACCCGCTCCCGGCTCAGACGCATCCGTTCTCCTACCTTCGCTAGGGACAGGCTATAGCCATCCTCCAAACCAAACCGCAGACTCAAGACTTCCCGTTGTTGTGGGGTGAGTTCATCCATGAGATCCCGCAAATCCTGGCGTAGGGCTTCTTGGGTGGTGAATTCCTCCGGTGAAGTATTCTCGTCCTCCAGTAATTCCTGAAGTTCCGTATCCTGGTTATCCCCCACTCGGACATCCAGGGAAACGGGCTGACGGGATAGGGTGAGGTATTCGCGCACTTGATCCGGTTCTAGCTCCAATGCTCTAGCAATATCGGCTGCCGTGGCGCTGCGCCCCAAGGTTTGGGCGAGTTCCCGCTGTACCCGCTTGATTTGGTTGAGCTTCTCCGTGATATGAATCGGGAGGCGCACCGTGCGGGCCTGTTGGGCGATCGCCCGGGTAATGGCTTGGCGAATCCACCAATAGGCATAGGTCGAGAACTTATAGCCCCGCATGGGATCAAACTTCTCCACACCGCGTTCCAAGCCCAAGCTGCCCTCCTGGATCAGATCGAGGAACTCCAGGTTACGCCGCTGATATTTTTTCGCGATCGACACAACAAGGCGAAGATTGGCCTCAATCATCTTTTGCTTGGCCCGTTGCCCCTGGCGGAGTTGGCGTTGCAGTTCCGTCTCGTCCAGCTTCACCGCCTCTGCCCATTCCGCATGGCTGGGTTCCCGGTCCAGTCGTTTTGCCAGCTTTTCCTTCGCCGTCAGGAGGGCCATCATCTGTTGGACCTGCTTGCCATAGTCGATCTCCTCCTCCGGCGTCAGCAACGGAACCCGACCGATTTCATGCAGATACGTCCGAACCATATCGGTTTTGAGTGCAGAGTCCTTTGTTTTCATGGTGATACCTAACGAACGAACTTTAGCGATCCAAAGCGGACAGAACTGATGGTCAAGGAACAGGATTAGCCTATGCCTGTATCCATCTAGCCCCAAGCCCGACCCCTAACGCAGCGTTGAGTCCTTCAAAGCCCAATGGGGGGTGATCAGCAGCATGGGGAACTCAGTACACTCCAAGACTCAAACTCGTGCCCTAATAACACCTTACCTAGAAGTCGGTATGACTTCAGTTTCTCTCGTTGACCATAGTTTAGACGGTGGCTGGGGCAAAAAAGTTCACCCAATCGGGTGAATTTCCGCTGGTTGGTTTGGGTGAATTGGGCAATACCAACGCGACCTACCAACACGGCCTACCAACGCGTTAACCCTAGCTCCATTGTCATCCCTCACTTTACCAAGTGCCCCCTGGTTGGTCCTCCCCCTAACGGTATAGTTTGGTACGTGTGGTGATCGCGCCTCGGAAGCAATCGGTGGATTAATCGGGAGGAGGCCGCGATGCGTGTTAACGCCACACCTGGGCAATTCCGCCTTAGGTTCTGGTTTTCTCAGGACCTTTATCATGCAACACCATCCCCCGCTGAGTCGGGGGGGATAGCCGTACTTTCCCACGGTGGATTGCCGTTAATGCCATCGTAAGGACAGGATTCTGGGGGGGATGCAGACCGATTGCCATCCTGAATCTAAGCACTTTCATCCGGCCCCACAAGATTTCACTGGGTATCTTATAATCACGTTGGGCTGTAATGTTAAACATTGTTGCGAAATCGTTGCGAAATTGTCGTGAGCAAGGGACGCGGATCAAACGTGTGAACGAGAGGTGCACCACTGGCTAGCAAAAATAACGCCTAAGGGTTTGCCCCCGTCTTGCCCTGTAATCTTGCTCCCCATCACCATCGGCAAATCCCCAATACCCCCCATAACCCC
>JBBILC010000044.1:4290-33663 GCA_037445115.1 Coleofasciculaceae cyanobacterium bin_20 | reverse complement strand
GGATTAGTGTGTCTATTTTTAGAAAATAAAATCTTAAGATTCAACACTTCTGCATCCAGAGCTTCTTGATAAATTTCAAGCTAAGCTCGCCCTTTTTACTGAAAATCCCTTTCACCCCTCCTTAAGAACTCATCAACTGAGGTGAAAAATTTTTTCGTGCATCTAATCGCAAGTGTCAGCAACTTGTAGCCTTTCCCAATAGTGGCAAAAGCTATGCAACCATTCGCCCTAGTCTCCGAGGGATATCTCTGGAAGGTTACATCATTTTGACCGAATCCTGGGCGATGGCATTGAAATTTTGAGGGTTTTGAGTGGCCGTCGTGGTTTTCCCTCTCTTTTTGAGGAATCCAACACGATCGTGGTCATCCGTGGGGTCAGCATCCTGACCGCCCCCTGTCCTACAGCCATGCCAAGCAGCCAAGCTACCCTAACTATTACCCACCCATTCATCCACCGATTTACGGCGTTCAATCCTCGTCTTGGAGGAGGATCGTGAGCGATCGCTGCACCCGTTCGCGCGTGGCTTGCATATAGGGACCGTGGAGCCGCCGGGAAGCCGCCATCAGGAACAAGTAGGCACTGGCGAGATTGAGGCCAGCGACTGCACAAATGGCACTAAACCAGGGCAGTCCCGCCAAGTGGCCAATCCAGATCAACACCACTTGCAGCAAGACAATCCCCATCATCACTAGGCCAAACCCGATCGCCAGCAGGGTAAAGCCACTCGTGATCCGTTTCTGTTCCACACTGGCTTCGTGCAGGGCAATTTCCAGGTGCAAATCCACCAACATCGTCACTAGGCGCAGCAGGCGTCGTAGATAGTAATTAAACCCGTCCAGCAACTCACGAACGGCCACGACCCCAACCTCCCAAGAGTAGCCCCAACAAGAACCCAATCCCCAACGCCGTTAGCAGACTTGTTCCCAAATTCTGCTTGGCCTTTTCGGTTACCTCCGGCAGTACGTCCTTCTCAAACTGGGCAAATAATTTTTCCGTGCGTTCTTCCAGCTTGTGGAGGAGGGGTTCTAATTGGGCGATGTCCAAACGAGACTTGGATTCCGATGCGATGCGCTCGGCTCCGGCCTTGAGTTGGGTGGCTTCGGCTTTGGCTAAGGTGTATAACTCGGCCAACTGTCGCCGGATGAGGGTGCGGGTGCGATCGGTCTGGGCAGCAATCTGGTCTACCGCCTGTTCCAGATTGCCGCTGGTGGCCTCCAACGACTCGCGTACCACTGCTGGCCATTCTTCAAGGATCAGAGGGACCAAACTAGAAAAGTGCTCTTTAAATTCAGTTGTTGATAGGGTAGGTTTATTGTCGTTATTTTCCACGATCGTGCCCTCGATGAATCATTAGGGTAATTAAAACTCATAACCATAACGCTGTCGGCGCGATCGGGGCAATATCGGGATCAATGCCTCCCACTTGGTTCGATCGCAATAACCAGAGCGAGGCTCCCTGTTGTAAAAATGCTTTTCCGATCGCCTCAAAGGTTAAACGCGGTAACAACGTCCGCCAACTGATCAAGGCGTTGTAAAGGGTATTAAACGGGTCCTCCCATAGATCCGCACCCAGTAACGGAGCCTGATCCTCCCAATCCGATCGCACAATGCCCATCGGGATCAATTTTTGACTCAGGGCCTTTTCCAGGTGAACCAATTGCTGCACCTGTTGGGTTTGGGGATGATCGGGATGGGCCGCTAGCCAGGATTGGATCTGGGTGTTCGTCTGCATCAAGGTTCGCATCCGGAGCAGGGCCAGATAGAGGGCCTGACTGGCATCCTGGACACAGGAATTAGTGGGGCCTACGAAGGTGCCGCCCGTACCATCCCCCACCCGATACCGCGCCGCCATCGCCTCTAGGGCATACCGCAAGCCAGTAAGCGGCGATCGCACCTGTCCCTCGTCAAAATCATAGGTCGCCGTCAAGGCCGGGAAGCGAATCAAAACATCCGCCACGGGCCGCACCCCCAACCACCCCCGCTGGCGATCGCCCATATAGGCCGACCAATCCAGACTGCCGGAGGTAATGCCATCGCTATTTTGGGTATAGATTTGCTTGTAGGTAATCTCAAAGCGCAGGTCATCACTGAGCGGGTCCCGCACCACCTTGGCCACGCCGTAGGAAAAATGCCCAAAATAAATGCCAAAGGGCGCAAATTCCTTTTTCTTGCCGCCAATACCGCCATAGACATGCATCAGCAAGGCGTGATCACCCTCCCGCCACTGTGCGATCGCGCTAGAGATGGACGCTTCCCCCGGAGCCAGTAATACGGATTTAATCTGCCCCTTCTGTTGGGCGGTTCCCTGCCAGCAGCGTTTGGTGAGGTACTGAATCGCAGCCTGTTTCCCCAAGACTACTTGATCCGGTTGCAATCTGAGCAGGGCACGGGGCGCGATCGCCTGCACCACAAACTCGCCCTCCCGATCCTGGGCACCGTAGACATACCAGCCGCTTTCATGCAGCATCGATTGCTCCAAGCCCCGATTGCTACTGGAAAAGACCCCCTCATTACTGGGAAGCACCTGGGGAATCCGCACGGTTGCCGCTGGGCCATCGAATTGACGAGATTCCCGGTTAAAATGCCGCACGGCGAAGCAGTCACTCCCCTTGGCCACGGGTGACCCGATTTGCACAAGGCCGTAGAAGCGTCCGGTAATTTGGACTGGCTCCTGGGTAATGAACAGCGTGGGACAAGCCGTCTCCGGGTCCAGGTATTCCTCTGCCGCCATCACCCGCACGGGACCCGCGAGTTTCACAATCACATCATCCTCAGGATGGGCCGCTGCGAGAGACTCCAGGGGATCAACCCGCCGCCAACCCTCCAAACGATCGGGATGCACCCGCCCTTGTTGCATATTCAGTTGGGTTTGTTCACTGAGGTACACATCCCGCGTTACGGCCTGTCGCCACTGCTGGAGGGCGGGCAGATCCTCCCAGCACAGCCGCACCCGTTGCCCTTGCCAATGGTGATGTTCGGCATCGGTTTGATAGACCTCGAACCAGACTCCCTGCACCTGAGAACGTTCGGATTTGCGAGGCAGGATGAGGCGACCGATCCAGGTCCCTACGGGAACATAGGTATCCGGTGACAAGGATTGCTGGACAGGATAAAAGTCGTAGCGATTGTAGGGAAGTTGTTGGTAAATCGCGTAATTACTGGGTTGGGCGAGACTGAGGTCAACCGCTGCCTTGGCGGTATGGGGCAGTTCCAATCGACCCACCAGGATGTCCAAAATATAGTCAATCGTGCGTTGTAGGGCAGTGCGACCGTCGGGTAGGACTAGGTTCGGGTCCAGCAAGCCACCGGGGACATTGTGGCCCACGCCCCGCAGGGGGACGATCGTGATTTTGCCCGCCCGCCGTGCCCGGTTCCAATAGGACAGGAAAAGGAAGGGACGCCGACCGGGAAACATCCGGGGACCGAGGCGCTGCACATCGTCCTTCTCACCTTCAAAATGATAGAGATGCTCTAGCTGGAGATAGCGATTATTACCACTCATCACCCCACCCAGGGAAATCAGTTCGATCGGGGCCTGGATCGCCTGTTTCAGAAACGCCGCCGTCCCCGCCGCCACCTGACCACCGCCACTGTAGCCAATCATCGTGACGGGAATCCCGCTGCCCGGTATATAGCCCTGCCGGAGCAGACTATCGTAGAGGCGCTGGGCAATCCCCCGGTTATAGATAGGACCATAGCGTTGATCCGCCGACACGCTGACTTGCAAGACATTGCGAATATTGATCACATACCCCAGCAGGCTTTGGGGATTTTTCAGCCGGAGCCACTCTGCCAACTGCCAGAAAAACGCCAGGGGCCGATGGGCAGACGTGAGCGGTTGATTCATCACCGAATAGGACAGGACATCCCGCACCAGACACACCTCCGGGGGGAGGGCCGTCGCCAGTGCCCGTAAAAAATCCTCCACATCTGGCAAATATTGCTGGGCCGACCCTTGACCGATGCCATCCAGGTAAACAAGGTAGCGGTGATAGGGAGAAGCCTGGGCTGCCTGATCGCCCGTTGCCGGACTCGCTGTCGCCGCGATCGTTGCCACCGGTTCCCCATACCAACCGGCCCACCAGCCCAGGGCCTCCAGGGGAGCCAACAGGGCCGCAAACAGGAACGCAATGATTCCCATCCGCACCAAATCGATCACCAACCGGATCTGACTACTGAGGGCTTCATAGCCGAGGGCTAGCAAACGCTTCACGGGCGGTAAGAGAACAATCACAACCACAACCGCGATCGCGACCAGCAGCCACCGATAAAAACGCCTTACCCCTCGGTCCACAGCCATCCCCCTATACAGTCTTAAAAAGTCAACCGTTCAGGTTTAAGTACCCCATATTGCCATATTGCGCCTTAGAGTTCACAAGGACTAGCCCCATTGGCCCATCACCAGCCACCTCGCCCACCCAAACAACAGTCGGGCCAATGGCTAAACATCGACCCGACCCTACCGAAGCCCCGCTTCGTGTTCCTTGGTGTCCCTTGGGGTCGTAGTGGTTAAGGTCTTAATAGTTAAGCAGTTATTAAGTGCCTTACCCAATGACAAGGGGTTAAGCCAGTCTTCACCCGCCTACTCGATCGTGATCGACTGTGGTCCCCGACTCGTATCCGCCTTCCCATTACCGTCCGATCGCCCCGTAGCCTCCCCCGCCTGCTGATCCAGCCAACTCTTAATCGGATCATCATTGAGGTTAAGCCGGAGCAACCCCGAACACAGACCCCCCAAGAAGGCCACCGGATGTTGCGCCAACTCTTTTACCACCGGAGACAGTTCATCAAAAAACATAAAATCCAAACTCACAATGCAACGCGCCATTCACCTTGGAATTTTAACGCTTTATAAAGCTTTGTGAACCGACTGACAATCGCGCCCCGATCGCACCCCCTTACCCCCTGTTACCCTGCCGCCGCTCTCAGTTCCGCCAACTTCGCCTTCACCGTCTGGATGTCCTGCCACATTAGCCACTTGGGACTGCCCTTCTCTCGCGAAGGATTCCGCAACAGGTAAGCCGGGTGGAAAATGGGCATACACAGGCGTCCTTCCCACGGCAACCACTGGCCCCGGATTTTGGTAATCCCCTCCCGATGCCCCGTCACCCCCCGCACCGCCGTCGCCCCAGTGAGCAGAATGATTTTGGGATCAACCAACCGAATTTGTTCCAAGAGGTAGGGCCGACAGGCCGCCATTTCCTCTGGGGTAGGAACCCGGTTACCGGGCGGGCGGCACTTTACCATATTGCAAATATAGACATCCTGCTCACTGTTCAAGGCCACCGACTCCAGGATTTTCTCCAGCAGTTGGCCCGCCTTGCCCACAAAGGGTAAGCCAGTTTCGTCCTCATTCTGCCCCGGTCCCTCACCAATGATCATAATGTCTGCCTGGGGATGGCCCCGATCGACCACCACGTGGGTGCGGGTAGACGCCAAATCACAACGTTGGCATTGGCGACAGTGGGCCGTGAGGGCGGCGATATCCCTATAGGTCCCCGACGGAATGGGGATCGCAGCCGCCGTTGGGATCAGGTCCGGATTAAAGTCAGGGGGAGAGGGAGCCACCCCAACCACTGGCACGGACGGTTCTGGCCCAGGCGTTTCAGGGGCCAGATCGAAGAGGCTCATTTGCTCTGGATGCGTCATGGGGAGAAGACGATTATTCCTAGGCGATCGGGGTCGTATTCACACAAGTTAATGTTCACTTTATCGTATTCCTGAAACAGGCTTAGAGCCACCCTGATCCGCCTAGCCTGCCGACTGATCCGCCAATCGTGTCGGCGCGATCGTACCGTCAATCGGGGACTGTTCATAAATCTTTGACCCATTATCTACCCAGGTATCAATAGAATTGCTAAGCTAGGAGTAGGACCCCTGCGAGCAGTGGGTAAAAAGATTGCATCGCCGATAACTGCTTGGGAAGGGCTAAACACTGGTTCGGTGACCAACATAAGTTGTCAGTATAATTTGTTCAATAACATACGCATACCGGCACGCTTTATACGGGCAAAGCCGAAGCAGGAGGGGTGTATCGATCCAAGGGAAATTGGGTAGGTTTCCCCCTCAACGGAAGGTGTGCTTTTCTGTGTAAATGCTGAGTCGAGACAACAGCAGAAATGGCAGGATTGAAGCAATGTCCCTGTCCATTGTTGGCTCTGGGGCTTACCCTTAACAGAGACGTTCCCCGAAGCGGAGGTCTGCGATCGATTCCCTAGGAGTGCTCGACTGAATCCGAAATTATAGTATGCCTTTATTCTGCCTGGAGATGTCCCATGTTGCGCCGCTGCCTCTCGTTTACCACCCTCGTTGTCTTGAGTACTCTGCTCCTAGCCGGGGAAGCAACGGCGGAAACCCCCCTCACCCAGGCAGTGGTGGAAATGGTGCGTAACCGAGTTCAACTCCTGCGGCAAAATGCCCAAGCCCGTGATGCCCGCGTGACCGATCGTCTGACTCCGGGCGATGGGGTGGCAACAGCCCGACAATCCCTCGCCGAATTACGCTTCAATGACGGGTCCTTAGGGCGACTAGGGGAACGGGCCGTCTTCTGGTTTACCCCTCGCACCCGCACCTTTTCCCTTTCCAACGGGACCGTCCTGCTGTTGATTCCCCCTGGGCAAGGCCGCACCCGCCTCTACACCCCCAATGCGGCGGCGGGGATTCAGGGGTCAGCCCTCTTTGCCCGCTATATTGCCGATTCCGACACGACGATCATTGGTGCACTGACCGATAGCAACATCCAGGTTTTTAACCAGCAAGTCAATCAGTCCCAAACCCTGAAGGCTGGACAAATGGCTGTGGCCGTGGCCGGTGATATTGTCGGCATCTATGACTTTGATCTGGATACGTTCTACAAAACTAGTCCCCTCCTGCGCGGCCTTGTGCCCAATCCCCTGGCGGGCAGTACACCTGTTGATGAGGCGATCGCCGCCGTCCATGCCGAAATGCTAGAGGGCTTAGCCGCCCAAAGGCCCATCCCTGATGACGAGTTAGTAGCCACGCCCGATTTCCTGCGCATGCCCACGATCGCGGCCAAGGATGTGACCGATACACTGCCGCCAACGGACAGTAGCCAACCGGATATCAATAACCGTAATCTGGATGTGCCCCCTGTCCCCTTAAGGGATCTGTCCGCGCTCGACACGAACAATTTTGATGCCCGTTCCCTATTAGAGGTGGGTGAATTCCAACGGGAGGCGATTCTGGATGCCGTGGGTGCCGGACGCGGACCGATCGATTCCCTGCCATCAGATAACCTGCCCAACCTCGGAGACCGACCCGATCTCCCCACCCAGCCAGAACTGCCGGATCTCCCCACCCGGCCAGAATTGCCCGATACCTCAAACCGGCCAGAGCTACCGGACACACCCACGCGACCGGAAATCCCCGACACACCCACGCGACCGGAAATCCCCGATAGGCCCACCCGGCCTGAACCCCCCGATATCCCCACTCAGCCAGAGCTACCGGGCACCCCCTTGCCAGAGCTACCCGACACGCCCACTCTGCCTCTACCAGAGCTACCCGATCGCCCCGATACGGGCTTCCCCGGTCAAGGGGGTGGGGTACAGGATGGCTTCCCCGGCCAAGGGGGTGGCCAAGGTCAAGGGGGTGGCGGTGGCAATCGACGCAATTAATATTTTGCCATCCGGCTGATCGCAGCGAGGAGGGTCGCATCCGTAAATTTGCGTTTGCGGCTTCTCCTGGACAGGGAATCGTTGCTTAGAATGCCGTCACCAACTTGCTGATTTGGCTAGGCTAGGCTAGAGTGTCCCTGCTCCAAACCCCAGCCTGTTTTCAGGAAGCTTTTTCCCCATCGTGACTGTTCAGGTTTCGCGCTATTGCCAACTGTTGTGTTTGCTGTTTAGCCTGACCCTAGGGGTTAATCGTCGTGCCCAGGCGGTAACACCGATCGGGGCCGAAGCAAGTTTAGCATCGCCTAGCGAAGCTCAGACAGCACCTTCTCCTGCGATCGCACCCAATAATCCCAACCCACGCGTTCCCGTTCCCGTGGCGACAGGACCCGATACCGCTGCGGTCGAGGCCATTGAGCGGCCAATCATCATTCTCTCGGACGCAGAACTCGATACTGCCAACACCGATGCCCCGGATACTGAAGCGCTTAATACTGAGGTTTCTGATACCGAAGCGCCTGATATTGAGGCTCCTGATGCCGAGGCTACTGATATTGAAGCTCTTGATGCCGAGGCTACTGATACCATCCCACCGGCCATCACGACGGAAGAAGCAACCGATGAAAACAATTTTATTGACCCAGAACTTCAGCAGCAGGGAGATCCAGAGTTAGGGGTTTTACGGCTACGGGAGCGACCTTTACAAAAACCCAGTCAGCCCAAATTTGTATTTTTAACCGGTAGTTTTAGCTATTTTCGCAGTGATAATATTCTCTCCTCGGAAATTGATACGATCGGCGATCAACTCTTGGGGGGACGCCTAATCCTATCAGCCCGCCCCATCATTGGCCCCCGAACCCTTCTCGTAGGAACGCTGGAGGGAAATCTAATTCGCTATGGCGATCTTTCAGACTTGGATTACAACGGGTTCGGCTTAAAGGTAGGCATTCGTCACTTTTGGTCGCGACAAGCCTTCAGCGAATTTAGCTGGGATAACCGCCAACTGTTTCTTGATAATGACGGCGATCGCTTTTTGAATGATCACTCCCTGCGTTTGTCCCTGTTTTACCGAGTTCCCCTGGTTTCGCGGCTGAAACTGGATAATTACTATCAATTCCGCTGGAGCGTGACCGATCCAACGGATCGCAGTCGGATTGTAAATCGCCTAGGCACTGTCCTTGGCTACGACCTCACCCCCACCATGCAGATTGGTTTAAACTACCAATACGATCTCACCCACTTCACCCAACGCGATCGCGAAGATTCCTACCACCAGGTGATCGCCCAGTTCAGTTGGGACCTTTCCCGCGCCATCCAGTTCAATCTTTATGGTGGCTATAGCTTTGGCGCATCTAGCGCCTCTGATGTCAATTTCAATGGCAGTATCCTGGGTGCGGGCATGAGCTTCAACCTGCCCCTCTTCTGAATCTGGCCATTAACCGATATAATCCCAATAGGCGGCGCTGTGGCGGAATGGTAGACGCTACGCACTTAAAATGCGTTGGGGGTAACCCCGTGTGGGTTCAAGTCCCACCAGCGCCATCGGTTTCTCGATAGTCTTGAGTCGCGGACTGGCGGTTCAAATTTGCAATAATCCCTCGGGTTGGACCGTTAATAGGGTTCGCTGTTGTAGTCCTTCCTGGTGGGCGATTGCGTTGGCCGCCAGGAAGCCACTACTAATCGCCCGCTCCATCAGGCCACAGGGGAAGGGCATTTTTACCCAATCTCCGGCAAACAGCAGGTTAGGGACAGGGGTGGCGGTGGCCGGACGATCGGCGTAGCTATTGGGGGGGAACCCCGCAAAATTCTTTTGGTTCACCAGTTCCCGATGCAGGACCGTTGCCCCCCGCAGGCTGGGGACAATTTCATACAATTCCTGCTCAAACGCAGTGAGTAAACTTTCCTGGGTGGGGAATTCCTTTTCCTTGTAACAGTAGGCGTGGAGTTCCACCACACTGCCCCCTGTGCGGGCCGCCCAGTCGATAAATTGCCGTTGGATACGGTGGTAGAGGGTAATACTGTCGGTCAGACGGTAGCCCGATAGGGAGGCGAAATTGCTGTGGGACCAGGGGAAATCGCGATCGAACCAGAACCGACCGACGGCAAAGGGATCGGCGATCGCCAACTGGGCCACCTGTTGCGCCACCGTCCCATCCACCGCCCCTGTGGATAGTCGCAGGAGTTGCTGTACCCCCGGCACATCGGCAGCAATAACATAGTAATCGGCCTGGAGGGCGGTATCCGTCGCTGGGGTTTGACGAGCGGCACGGGGTTGGCTGACCAGTTGCACCTGATCGCCTTGGCGGGCTTGCACATGGAAGCGGGGTAAATCCCGTTTGGCCGGACCACTAACCACCTTACCCGTGCGATCGTAGATGGCACCATGGCAGGGACAGTGGAAGCTGCCATCCGCCTGGGGCTGGACGGTACAACCCTGGTGGGTACACGTAAGGGACAGGGCCTCCGGTTGTTGGGTGCCTGGTTTCGCCACTAGGGCAAAGACCCGATCCCCCGCCCCCACGTATTCGCGATCGGGCGTAATGGCTTGCAAATCCTGGTTCAGGAGCGGATTGGTCTGCACCCAGAAAGGCACACGACTGCCTGCCTCCCCCTGGGTATAGGTCAGGGAGGCAATTTGGCCATCCTGCCAGTTCAGTTCACTGACGGTCACGTCCGTTAGAATCGTGCCACCGTTGCGACGGATCGCCGCCGCGATCGGGGCCACCAGGGAAGTGCCCATGTCATCGCGGGTGCCATTAAAGGCCAAGCCTTCCGGGTTTCCGAAGAAATAGAAATGGAAAAACTGCAATAACTCGGCCACACTCAACACATCGGGGGCATTGAGGCTCGACTTGGCAAAGGGTAAAAAGTAGAGGTCATACAACCCCCTAGGGAATTCGGCGGCGGCCCATTCCGCTACCGACAGGTGATCGAGTTGTTCATAACTCCGTTGCGGATTAAACCCCGTGATGGCCCGGAAGACTTGCCAGTGGGCTGGCTTCGTTAGATCAATACCCCATTGCCAGCGGTTCGATGACGAAATGGCCAAATCGACAATATTCCAGGGAAAGGTGGAGTGGCTAGGCCGGAAGACCTCCGGGGCATAGCGATCGCGGTCCCGAAAGACGACGGAATAAAACTCCAAAGATTGGAAATTCTCCGTAATCGCTAACTCCGCCACTAGACTTTTCAGGTTGTAGTACTGGGGGAAAAAGCCGTGGAAACCATGCTCCATCTTGAAGGTGTCCTCCCCCACCTGAATCTCCCAACTGGCAATCTTGCCCCCCAGTTGCGGCGATCGCTCTAGGAGGGTAACGGCAAACCCTCGCTGACTCAGTTCATAGGCCGAGGCCAGACCCGCCAGACCGCCCCCAATGACAACCACCCGCTTGTTGGGTTGGCTGAGGCGATAGGGCAGTTGCAACGTATCAGGTTGAAAGCGATGGGGTTGGGGTTTACTCAACCGGGTATACCCCACAGTACCGGCGATCGTACCGATCCCTAGCAGCTTGAGCACACTGCGCCGTGAGAGGGTTAAAGACGGCGGCAGGTCTGGAAATTCACGCATGGGTAATATTAAACTCGATCCTCACACAACGGGTTTGCCTTGGTGCAGGCGTGACGGGAGAACGGGCATCCCACACGGACTGGCGCTCTGGTGGGCGCGATGCAAGGTAAACTTTGATAGTCTATAACAATCATTGCTGGCTTGGGGCTACCGTCACGATTAACACCCTCAACTCAATGCGATGAACGCTCTCGACCCGATTAACTCAAGATCATTCACTCTCAAGACGGGCTAGGAGTCTGTCAAGGTTAATTTGGTAGATTGGGTCGCACTGCGTTTGACCCAACCACGCGGTTGAGGGTGTTGGGTCTCGCCCAATCGATATCAACCGACAAGTCCCCATTTTAGGGATGACAGACCACTAGTCGGCTGCCATGCTTAAAATCATGGGTTATCGGTTGGTCTCAAGCTTGCGGGACCTAACAAGGTGAGCGTGTTAGATTGCACCGCACTCAGGACTGTTGGTACCCGAGTCGATACAGCAACCACAGTGCCACCAAAATCCCCACCAGTTCCGCCGCGATCGTATTGAGCACGGCTTGCATCGCCACCATATCCAACACGGTCACCACTGGTCCCCGGTTCAGCAGCGTCCCCCCCGTTGTTGGGGTTGTCAGGGTGATCGCCCCTGGGGGCAAGGCAAGCAGGGTGGTTAGAAGGGTTCCGGCTTTGCCCATGCCAATCAAGACCGCACACAGCATCCCTGCCGCATTGCTCAGCAACCCGACCCACAGGGTCCGAATAACCTCGATCCGCCGAGGACGAAAGTTGGGATCTTCCAAATCCACGGCAACCCGTGTATAGCGAAAACACCAGTAGATGGTGAATAGGAGGGCCATTAAACAGCCAAAGGCCAGAAAATTACCAATGCCAACCACCCCGCGCTGGGGGCTTTGGTAGAGAAATAGGGCAAAAATTAGCAAGAGAATGGGGATAAAACCCAATAGGGACTGGAGCCAGAAGCCAAGCCAACCGAACCAACGAAAATCAATGGCCAAACGCCGTGGACTAGGGGCAGGGTGTTCCAAAAACATGGTCTCAAGCAATAGGATGGGCAACCTGCTATTGATTATCAGGGGTACGGGGACGATCGCTGCCGGGATTAACCGAATTGGGCGAGCGGGTTAGGTAGCCCCCCGTTTCGAGGCTTTGCTCCCATGCCTTCAGGTTCGTAATCAACTGGACCCCGGCGGTCTGGTTGGTGAGCCAACGCCCGATCGCCGTTACCGGACGTCCGATGGTCCGTTGCAGGATTTGGAAGACGACCCACCCCAAAGCCGCACACCAAAATGCGGGCCAAATGGCTAACCCCAAGGCCACGCCCAAGCCTCGAATGGAGGACAACAGGGTCCAGATCGAAATCACAACTCCGAGCGTTACCCCGGCATAGGGCAGGGCAATCAGGAAGCCAAAAAGTTGCGGCGCAAAGGCCAGGGCCAAGGTGCGGTAGACCGCCTGAAATGGCACCCTTGTCGGCAGCAGCCAATCACACACTAACCACGTGCTCAGGCTCCAGAAAAAGTAACTAAAGGCAAATAATACTGCCGAGAGCAGCACACTGAGAGCAAACCGTAGGGGCTTAACCTGGTTGACAAAGAGCACAATCCCTTGCCCCAAGGTTTGGGATAACCCGGCTAGGAGCACGATGATCAGGGCCGCTTGGGTCCCCTGGGGGAGGCGTTGCAGGAGTTCGTAGGCAGCCGGATCAAGGGCGATCGCTGCCCAAATTAAATCCCAGAGGTGCTCAATGGCCGCATCATTCATAAGGGATAGGGGGTGACAGGGTGACAGGGTGGGGCTAGGGTGTTACCCCCTAGTAGTCTGTCATGCTTAAAGTCATTGGGGTGTCGGTTGGGGTTGAGCCTGTGAAACTCAGCCCATTTACGGGCATTGTTGGGTTGCACCGCGTTTGCTCCAACCGACAAAATTTAAGCTTGATAGAGCACTAGGAGTCGAGGGTGGCTTCACGGATAACGTGTTGGGCCGCGATCGCAAACATAATGACGGAAATCCCAGTTGTCAGCAAGCTGATCCCCACCAGGACACCAAGTATCCAAGCCGCTCCCACGGGCCACTTCGACCAGATCAAAATCCCTAAAATTACGTTAATCAGGCCACTGAGCAATACCCAGATCCAATTGCCGCTGGGGCGGATCTGAAACGCCAGAATGACTTCAAAGACTCCCTGAATAAAGATGAAAATGCCAATCAGGAGGGTCAGGGAGAGTACCCCACTGAAGAGATTAGTCAGGATCAACATCCCTAGGACAACATATAGGATGCTGATCAGCAGTCGCCAGACAAAACTCCGTTCATAACGACTACGGACGGCGTCAATGCCCCGCAAAATTCCCCCGACGACAAACATCCAACCCAGAATAATCGTGACAAACACCGCCGCCACAAAGGGAGAGACGATCGCACCTAGCCCCATCAAAACCAAAATAATTCCCAAGGCGATCGTCCAATTTAAGCCTTTCTTAAGATCTTGCGTGTCTTCGCTATTAATCATGACTTTTTTATACCTCTGAATGATGCTTCCATCAGGAGATTGATTCGATGATTTAATGCTTCCCTTGCTTAACAGATCGTTGCTAGCTCTGTCAATTTTTCGCCGATCCCCCTAGTTTTGGGTAGGAGTGCTATCATCAGCGCAACTTTTGGGGACCACGGCTTAGCAATGGTCCTAGTTTCACTCCCTATTCTTTTGCTGTCCTGGGTACAACCGAACTATGCAGGTTTCTAAGTCCCCTCTGGCTGCCCCAACGGCGATCGTCACAGCCCCCATGTCTACGCCCTCTCCTTTTACCCGCTTCCCAGTGCGGCTAGCCCTCTATGGTGGCGGCGCGATCGCAGTTGTCGCCGTTACTGTCCTTGTGAAATATTTTCTGAGTCGGCTAGCTGAATATGTCATCTACCCCATTCCCTTATTGGGGGGCCTCCTGCAAAGCTTGGAGTTGGCCGAACTGAGCAACCTCCTGGTCTTTGCCATTTTGGGCCTGGGTTTGGGTGCCCTAACCCGTCTATTACCCGTCCGGTGGGGCCAGCGGTTGAGTGCTGCCCTGTTGATTGTTCTGGTGCCGTTAATTTTTATGATCAGTACCCAGGTGCGCTATGACCGCTGGGTGCTGACGATCGCCGAGCAGGAGCAACTGGGGCGTTCCGAGGCGATCGCCCTCACCAATGCCTACCTGGACGATCGCATCCAAAGTCAGGGGTGGTGGGGTTTCTATCGCTATACGGCCCGCTATACGGCCATCCCCACCAGTCAGGCTGAGATGCAGCGGGCAATGGGGATTGATGCGCGGGTGCAGGCCCAATTTGCCAAGGTGACCGGCATGGGCACCCCGATCGTGGCGAGTATCATGACCCTTTGTAGCTGGGGGTTACGGGTGTTCTATTTTGTGATTGCGGCGATCGTCACCGTCAGCCACTTCCAGGAGGGCCTGAAACCGCCCACATCCGCCTCCAACCAGACACCAACGGCTTCTCCGCCAGTTTCACCTCCCCCTGCCCGCCGCCGCTCCGCCCCCGTCGCCCAGCGCCCAGCGAAAACTCAACCTAACGTTCAAGCCAAGGCGCAAGTCCAGGCTAAGACCCAATCTAAAGCCCCAGCTAAGGCCCAACCCAAAGCCCAGCCTAAGACCCAAACTGGCAACAATCCTCAAGCTAAACCGCCGACCAAAGGGATGTCTGGATCTGGCTCAACCCCTACTAACCCCAGCCGTTCGCCCCAACCTAGCCAACCCCAGGCGGCTGACTCCCCCCCGCCCCCGCGATCGGAACCGCAAGCTGATCAGGATTGACGCGCTAGGATTCACTCTACAGCCGTTCCCTCTCTAATGAAGTACGGTCAAGCCTTGCGAACAAGGGGCTTAAGCCCCTTGTCTATACCTCACCGGGTGTGCAAGTGCTGTATAACGGTTACCAATACCTATCACCCTCAATACCTAGGACATGGCCTGGAAGTGGGGATCGCGCAACCGATGTCAATCCGCCAGAAACTCGAAACCTATCTG
The DNA here is from genome assembly GCA_037445115.1 of Coleofasciculaceae cyanobacterium bin_20. GTDB lineage: Bacteria > Cyanobacteriota > Cyanobacteriia > B231 > B231 > Trichothermofontia. Next base: position 18,442 of record JBBILC010000044.1, on the reverse strand, counting down.
GAAGACCTCGATTCCCCGATCGGGCGTAGGGCCAATTTAGCCATTGCTGCTTTAGTGGTTGTTTCAGCCGCCATTTTTGTCATTCAGACCTATCCCATCACTCCCGAAGTTCGGCAGATTCTGAACTGGTTAAATGGGGGCATCCTAATCATTTTTGTGATCGAGTATGTCCTACGGCTTTGGTGTGCCCGATTCCGGCTCAGCTATATCTTCAGCCTCTATTCCCTGATTGATCTCCTAGCGATTCTCCCCTTCATTTTAGTCGCCATCGATATTGGCTTTCTGCGGTTTTTGCGTATCTTCCGCTGGTTTCGGATTTTACGCCTTGTTCGCTTGCTGGAAGGCCGGATTTTATTTCACCGCTTCAGTTCCGAAGACAGTATTGCCCTCGTTCGCGTCTTATTTACCCTATTTACTATTATTTTTATCTCAGCGGGTCTAATTTATCAAACCGAACACCTGCAAAACCCAGAGACCTTTCGGACTTTTTTTGACGCCTTTTACTTCTCGGTCGTCACCATGACTACGGTTGGCTTTGGTGATGTGACTCCCATTTCGGATACCGGACGGTTGATTACGGTCATGATGATTTTAACGGGTGTGACTTTGATCCCCTGGCAACTGAGTATTCTGGTGAAGGAATTAGTAAAAGTGACAAGCCAACGGAAGATTGCCTGTTCCCAATGTGGTCATGACCTTCACGATGCGGATGCCAATTTTTGTAAGCGATGTGGCACTCTACTGCCGCCGTTTACCTTGCCCCCCTCCCACTGAATATAGGTGTCCCAAATCTGTCCGGTCAAGCTTAGCTATTGGGCACCTTGCCAAATGGCAATCACCCCCGCCCCGATCGTCAGCAGCAACAGTCCCCAAATAACCGAACCCCCCGCAAGATCCACACCAGTAATGTCATAGCGAGGATGCCCAAAAAGACCTGGGTGGTGGGACTGAGTTTACGCATACAGGTGAGGGGGTTGAGGTAGGGTTATCGGGGGGCCGATCAAACTGAAGGCATAAAAGCAGACTAATCCGCGAGCCAATCCGCAAACCAATTAGTGAGCCAATCCGCGAGCCAATCCGCAAACCAATAAGAGCGTCCGCGAGAAGGGTGGCAGCCATGAGGATGTTGCCAGAATTGTAACCGTCTTCCCCTGCGCTGGCGTCCGTGTCAAGGTAGGGATTAGTAAGACTATCAACAATATTATTTTTGGTGAGGAGGTTTACCCATGAAACCCTGTGCATCCCCAGCCCGCCCATCTACTTCCCTGTCCCTATGGCGACACTGTCTGCCGATCGTACCAGTCACGATCGGCTTAATGGGCCTGCTGCTCACGAGTCCGGCCTTGGCCCAGGAGCGCCTGCTACGCACCCTAACGGTCACGGGTGAAGGCATTGAACGTATTCCCACGACCTTGGCCCAAGTGCAACTGGGCGTCGAAGTGCAAGGAGAGACGGCAACCGGTGTGCAACAAGAGGTCGCCCGTCGGGCCGATGCGGTTGTGGCCTTTTTGCGATCGCAAAATGTGGACAAGTTGGCAACGACCGGGGTCAACCTCAATCCCCGTTACAGCTACGAAAATAATCGCCAGGAGTTGCAGGGATATGTTGGCAGCAATATTGTCAGTTTTCAAGTGCCGATCGCCCAAGCAGGCCAAATTCTCGATCGGGCCGTTCAAACAGGGGCAACCCGCATTGACAGCATCGGGTTCACGGCCACCGATAGCGCCGTTACCGCTGCCCAACAGCAAGCCCTACGGGCAGCTACCCAGGATGCCCAGCGACAAGCTGATGTGGTCCTAAGTACCTTGAACCTCACCCGGCAAGAGGTGGTGGGTATTCAAATTAACCATGCCGAAGCACCGATCCCGCGCCCCGTCTTTATGCCCGCGCCCGCTGCCATGAAGATGGAAGATGCCATTACCCCGATCGCAGGCCGGGAGCAGGAGGTAAAAGCCAGCGTTACCTTACAAGTGCGTTACTAAGCCACAACTGGGTGTGCCGGATCGAGGCCAACTACCGCCGAGCGGTTTAAGCATCGTCGTTGATTCGCGCAGGGGGATGCCCCATTCCGGCAGAGATCGGGCAAGATACAAAATATCAGCCGATAAGACTGCGGGAAAACCCACACGATGCTTGAGACCGTCCAAACCGAGCTATACCAGCTCACCCAATTTGCCAACCAGTTGGTCAATCAACAACTGCTGCACTTAAGTGCCCTGAGCCTGGTCACCCTCTTTGGGGCTGGGTTGCTCACCAGCCTCACCCCCTGTACGCTGTCGATGCTCCCGATCACGATCGGCTACCTGGGCGGCTATGACCACCAAACCCGGCTCCAGGGCACGGTGCAATCCCTATGGTTTTCCCTGGGGTTAGCCACCACCCTGGCGGGATTAGGCGTGGTCGCAACCTTGGTGGGGCGAGTCTACGGTCAGATTGGGATTGGCCTTCCGATCGCGGTTAGCCTGGTGGCCATCATTATGGGGTTATCCCTCCTGGAGGCCCTGCCCTTGCCCTTGCCCAGTTTTGATGGGATGACCTTGCTACCCGCCGCCCTGCCCCGGAGTGGTCGTTCCTATCTGCTGGGTCTCACCTTTGGCCTAGTGGCCTCGCCCTGTAGCACCCCGGTGCTGGCCACGCTGCTCACCTGGGTTGCAACCACCCAAGATCCGGTATTGGGTAGTGTGCTGCTCCTAGCCTATACCGTTGGCTACGTGGCTCCCTTGGTGGTGGCGGGAACCTTTACGGTTGCCATTAAGAAGTTCCTGGAGTTACGGCAGTGGTCGGCTTGGATTACCCCGACCAGTGGCATTCTGCTGGTGGGCTTTGGCCTCTTTTCGTTACTGTCCCGGTTGACGCCCCTGCTGCCAGCTTAGGGTTTGAAGGTTGAGAATGGCATACAGCCGTTCCCTCCCTAATGAAGTACGGTCAAGCCTTGCGAACAAGGGGCTTAAGCCCCTTGTCTGTACCTCACCAGGTATGGAAGTGCTGTATTGGCGGTTGCAGCCTAAAGCAGTTGGCTGTGCCGCCGATCGCGCCCCGGCTACCCGTTAGGCTCAGGGTTAGGGTACCGTTAGGATTACCGTAACCCTGCTGCCGATCGCGATCGTTCCCCTATTGCCATGACTGCCAAAGATTTCTACCCGCCCCAATTGACCCCCCTCCTCTCGCCGCTGCAACGGTTTTGGCAACAGGGGGTCCTACGTGTCCTGGCCGATTTACGGTTGGCGATCGTCCTGTTATTAGCCATTGCCCTTTTCAGTATGTCGGGCACGGTGATCGAGCAGGGCCAGTCAGCCGCGTTCTATGCCGCCAACTATCCGGAAGATCCCGCCCTGTTTGGGTTTCTGACCGGGAAACTGATCCGGACGATCGGTCTCGATCATGTTTATCAGACCTGGTGGTTTCTGAGCTTACTGATCCTATTTGGGGCCAGTCTGACTGCCTGTACCTTTACGCGCCAATTGCCAGCCCTGAAGGCGGCTCGCCACTGGCAGTTTTATCAACACCCCCGGCAGTTTGCCAAACTGGCCCTCAGCACCGAGGTGGCGGTGACCGATCTCACCCCGTTAGTGCCCCTCCTGCAAACCCAGCGCTACCGCGTATTTACGGAGGGCTATACCCTCTATGCCCGCAAGGGTATCGTGGGACGCATTGGCCCGATCGTTGTCCACGCCAGTATGCTGCTGATTTTGGCCGGGTCGATTCTGGGGGCAATGACCGGGTTTATGGCCCAGGAAATGGTGCCAACGGGGATGACCTTTCAGGTTCGCAATATTCTCAATGCGGGGCCGTGGTCAGCCGCCCGTATCCCCCAGGATTGGTCGGTTCATGTCAACCGCTTCTGGATTGACTACACCCCCGACGGCACAATCGATCAGTTCTACTCCGACCTGTCGGTCCTGGATGCCCAACAGCAGGAAGTTAAACGCGAAACAATCCACGTCAACCAGCCCCTGCGCTATCGCGGTGTGACCCTTTACCAAGCTGATTGGGCGATCGCGGCGGTCCAGGTCCGGATCAACAACAGTCCCACCTTGCAATTGCCAATGGCTCCCCTGGATACGGGGGGGCAGGGTCGTCTCTGGGGCACCTGGGTTCCCATTAAGCCCGATTTGAGTGCCGGGATTTCCCTGATTGCCAAGGACTTGCAGGGAATGCTCCTGGTCTATGACTCGGCAGGCAAGCTGGTTGCCACCGTGCGCACCGGGATGTCCACCCAGGTGGAGGGCGTGACCCTCGCGGTGGTGGATCTGTTGGGAAGTACGGGGCTTCAGATTAAGGCCGATCCGGGCATTCCCCTGGTCTATGCTGGGTTTGGCTTTTTGATGTTGGGAGTAGTGATGAGCTATGTGTCCCATTCCCAAATTTGGGCCTTGCAACAGGGCGATCGTCTTTACCTGGGTGGGCGCACCAACCGTGCCCAGGTCGCCTTTGAACGGGAATTGCTGGCCACGATCGCCGCGTTAGAAACCCCATCGCCAACAGGACTACCCCCATTGGGCAGCGAAACTGACGTGGGTCGTTAGCGTTGCTCCCGCTTCCAGGTGCAGCAAGTGATCACCCGTATTCAGGGCATTGCGGGGGGCTGTCCACGGTTCCAAGCACACAAAGGGTTGGTGTTGCAACGTCCAAAACACGAGCACTGCATGGGGAGAGCTATAGTGCAGGCGAAGTTGGAGTTGGCGGCTATCGTCGTACAGCAGGGCTTCCCGTTGAAAGAGGGAGCGAAATGCCCAGTCAATTTCCTCCTGCTGGAAATTAAAGTGACCGGCAAAGGGCACTACCTTCCCTGTGCGTTGGTCAAGCGCCTGGGTGCTGGGAATTTCAAACCGCAATTGGGATTTATCAGGCGCAAGGAAGTAGGGGTGGAGGCCAAAGGACAGGGGCATCGAATCGGCGGAGTGATTGGTGTAGCGTTGCTCGATCTCAAGTTGGGGGCCACGAATTTGGTAGGTGAAGTGTAGGTGAAAGTCAAAGGGATAGACCGATCGCGTTTGTTCATTACTGCGCAACCTTAGACTGATCGCCGCCCGATCGTCCGTAACTTGATCCACCACCTCCCAAGGGAGATCGCGGGCAAAACCATGTTGTTTTAACTGATAGGACTTGCCCTGGTAAAGATAGGTCTGGTCGGGCAGGTTGCCACAAATCGGGAACAGGATCGGGACCCCCCCGCGCACAGTCAGATCGGGATTGGCAAAGCGTGCTTCGTCTAGATACAGCAACTCTCGATCCTGTACCTGCCAACGGGTGATAATCCCACCGCGCTCTGGTACCACCTCCAATCGCGATCGGGCGGTTTCATCCAACAGCACATAGGTACGGTATTGTCCCGACTGGACGGCGACGGCAAACATTGCAGATCCTCCCTGAAGCGGCTAACTAGCCCAGCGGTGCACGACTCGCTTAGCATACCCTAGGGCGGGAATCTCCCAGCGATTGGATCGGCTTCTCTTCCATTTTCTATCCCAGGGAAGTGAAGTCCTCTCTCCCCGCCAGTTTTACCCTGATACCCCGGCCTGTCTGCTGAAAAAGGAAGTATCACCCCTCAAGGTGACCTGTTTGGGAATCCTTCAGTATGCAGCCGGAGGTGCATGGTGAATCGTTTTTGGCCATCCCTATTAGCCACCACAGGATTACTGGTCAGCACCGGGGCTGCGATCGCCCGCCCCATCTACGTGCCCGCCTGTGAACCGACCCCACCCGGACACTACGCCGTCATCGTCTTTGCACCCACCTACCTCGACGATGTGCGGGCCGTCCTGCCACCCGGAGCCACCGCAATGGTTTGTGCCGCCAACCCCTCGCGCCAGGATATTCTGATTAAGATCGGCCATTTCCAACAGGCCAACAACGCCCACGGTTTTGCCAGCCGGATCAACACCGACATCACCACCGCCGTGGAAGTCCGGGATGCTGGTGGAACCCCCTTAGCCTCGCCGTTCACCCCCACCCCCATGACCACGGCACCGACCCCTGAACCTGCCGCATCTGGCGTCCCAGCCCTGTATTAGCTCCCTGGGTGAGTCGTTCCTGACCCTGCCGCTGCCGCCCAATTGGGCAAGGCCGTTCACGGAACTTCTATAAATTTTTCTGTCAGTTTTTGTCAGTTATTCACGACGTTTGTTAGCAGTAGAGTATAAAAATATGTAAAACAAGCGGGTATTTCGTGACTCACAATAACATTCGCCTGAATCGTGCCACCCGCGAATGGGTTATTTGTGCCCCCAATCGTAAGGGACGCCCCCAGGAATTTCTTAACCGCAAATCGCCTGAGCCGGTGGAGGAGAAGCCGAGCAAACACTGTCCATTTTGCGATCACCCCCAATCGGGCACCGAGAAGATTCTGCTGGAAATTCCGGCCCTATCGGGCAGCGGCTGGCAAGTGCGGGTTGTTCCGAATAAATATCCAGTCCTATCAGCGGATGTGGCGATTAAGCGATCGCTCTCCGGTGTGTACTACCTAGAGTTGCCTGGTTACGGCCACCATGAAATCGTCATTGAAACCCCGGATCACCACACGACCTTGGCGCTCATGTCGGTTCCAGAAGTTGAAGCCGTCATCGAAGCCTATTATCAGCGCTATTTAAATCTGATGCGTATCCGGGAAAATCTGTGGATTATTATTTTCCGGAATCACGGGAAAGCAGCCGGGGCATCGATGCAACATCCCCATTCCCAAATTATTGCTACCCCGATCGTGCCGCGTCACCGTCGCTGGCATGAGGACGAAGCCCAACGGTATTTTGATGAATGGGGCCGCTGTGCTTACTGTGATATGCTGGAGTTTGAAAATGACGAACAATTACGGGTTGTTGGCAGCAATGATCACTTTTTAGCCTTTATTCCCTTTGCGGCTGAAGTCCCCTTTGAAGTGTGGATTTTACCCAAACACCACCAAAGTGAATTTGGTGCCATGAACCCAGAACAGCGATCGGCTTTTGCTGAGATTCTGCAAGCTATTTTAGCTAGACTTTATCATAAGCTGAATAATCCTGACTATAACTATGCCATTATTACCGCTGCTCGCTATAAGATTGAAGAGCCACAATTACATTGGTACTGTCAAATTCGCCCCCGCTTAACAACCGCTGCTGGGTTTGAAATTGGCTCTGGTATTAGTATTAATCCTTCCTTACCAGAGGTAGATGCCCTGTTCCTCAATGAAGGCAGATGACCCACGTATGCATTTAGATGAAATTGAGCCACACCTGCGCCAGTTGTTTGGGGAGACCCTTCAATCCACTACACCTGGATTATGGCAAGTTGAGCAAGGGGGGAGCCAGATCCTCATTCTGATCTCGGACGATCGCTCCTGGCTGCGGGTCCTTCTCCCGATCGCCCCGTTCCAAGATGTGCGTCCTCTCCTCGAACAACTGTTTGCCTATAACTTCGATGCCAGCCAGGAAACTCGCTATGCCCTGCATCAGGATGTCCTGTGGGGGGTGTTTCAGCATCCCCGCGAAAGTTTAACCGCTGCCGACCTGACGGCGGCGATCGGTCGGCTTCAGATGCTCAAACAGCAGGGATTAACCGACTGTTTTAACCAATTTGTGGATAATCGCATTGGGCAAATCATCCAGGCCGCCAAGCAACAGGGCCAAACGCTGACTGCCACCATGCAAACCCTAGAGCGTTTCTACGATGAGGGGCTATTGGGGGACCTGACACAATCCCAAGAACAACGCCAGACAATTTTGGGCGCTTGGCGTACCCGTTTGCAGCAATTATGGCCCGATATTGCCCCCTAGGGGGATTACCCCCCTCTGATGAGTTCGGTTGAACCGACTTTCCCGCAGAATTGAACTTGTTACAGTGTAGAGAAGGAACATCGCCTCCCTTCATTCCTGAGTCCGAAACCTGGCTATGGCTGGGCTATCCCTCCCACACTAGGAGCAAGGCTGGGGCGATCGCCCGCCCGCTAAATGGAGTTGAATACCATGTCTGATCGATCCAATAACACCACGCGCAACTTCTTTAATGGGGAACAGGAGTCGGAAGGGACCCTATGGAACTATGTGCAGTCCCTGAGTCCGGAAGCGGTGGCCCAACTGTCTCGCCCTGCTTCACCGGAAGTCTTTCAGGTAATGGAGCGCAACATTATTGGACTACTAGGCAACCTCCCCTCAGAGCATTTTGATATTACGGTTACCACCAGTCGCGAAAACCTGGGCCGGTTATTGGCTTCAGCGATGATCAGTGGTTACTTCCTCAGGAATGCTGAACAACGGTTGACCTTTGAACAAGTCCTACATGGCGTACCCGATGGGGCGGCGGGTGCAAACCAAGACACCCCTTAACTTGTAGCGTAGCGTCATCTAGCGTTACCCCATCTTGGCCCAGTTTCAGCCCCTTTGTTCCCTTCCCCGCTCAACCCTGCCCATGTCAGACCGTTGCAGAACCTATGCCCAGGCAATCGCTCCTTGACTAGTGGTTTATCAAGCTGGATTTTGTCGGCTGGATCGCACTGCGTTTGACCCAAACAAGCGGTTGCGGGTGTTGAGTCTTGCACACTCGACACCAACCGACAAATCCCCATTTTCAACCGACCAGTACCCATTTTAGGGATGACAGACCACTAGCCTTTGTTTAGACAGGCTGACTCACGAACTTGAATCCAGAATTGGGCAAGCCGAACCTTGGGCACTGAATAACCAGAAAAAATTCCATGAAAAGAGGTTTCCAAAGGGCACAAATCCTTAGGAAACCTGATCAGCGTTAAAAAACGAGTCTTGAATTATGGTCTAGACAGTTGCCGGCAAGAAACCTTGATTGAGCGGCCAACCTCCAGCGGCTTCTTGCCAGACACAGGTCTTAGTACAATTCTTCTTCCTGGTGGGTCAAGATGGTGCAATCAGATGTCGGGTAGGCCACGCAGGTGAGAACAAAGCCAGCAGCAATTTGATCATCATCCAAGAAGGACTGATCGGATTGATCAACCGTCCCTGCGGTGATCTTTCCTGCACAAGTCGAGCAGGCACCCGCACGACAGGAGTAGGGGAGATCCAGGCCCTGCTCTTCTGCCGCATCCAGGATGTAGGTATCGTCATCAACGTCGATCGTTGTGTTCAGACCTTCAGCCTCGTTAATTAGGGTGACCTTGTAAGTTGCCATGTACTTAATTCCTCTCAAGTTCAAAGATGAAAGCGGCGTCTCAAGCTGAACGGTAGCCGTGTCACGGGGTCTCGGTAACCAGCGTTGGCTACAGGCTAACAACTGCCACCCGCGTCAGCTTCAACTCTGATACTACGGGAAAAAAACAGTCTTGCAACCACAGATTACTGGAGAACCCTAGGACAATTAGTAATAAAATTTAATAAGTCATTCAAGATAAGGAAAAGTTATTAAAGGTCTGCTGAGATCCCCAACTGTACAGGCGAGTGGCCCGGAAGCCAGTGGCACCGAGCGTCGTGAGAGTCCCCCTAGGGGGGAGATTGGCAGGGATAAAACCCTTGCTAGGTTTGGCATAGCGTTCTCAGGCTAGGGCTGACGCATGGCCTGTCGCGCTGGTGATCGTCCGATCACAGGTCAGCTAAAGATAGGGTTAAAGATTGGTTAGATGCGAGTCATTGGATTTTATCTATCAGTTAATCTTATTTGCAGGCTATTTACAGGATTGGACAAGCCAGCTTAGGCGGGAGGATTGGGGTAATGGATTCTAGGGGGGATAATTTTGTGACCGAGCCGCTCTCGTGGCCGCTGAGGGTTGGGATCGTGGGCACTGGCTATGCGGCTAAGGCTAGGGCGGCAGTGCTGCGCGACGACGATCGGGTTCACCTGCTCGCTGTGGCTGGCCATACCCCCGATAAGACCCAAGCCTTTGCCCAAACCTATGCGCTCACCGTCTGCGATACCTGGCAAACCTTAGTTAATCGTCCTGACCTGGATTTAATCCTGGTGGCGACGGCCAATTACCTGCACGGCCCGATCGTCCGGGCTGCCCTCACCGCCGGGAAACATGTGGTAGTTGAATTTCCCCTCAGTCTGGATCTAGCGGAAGCCGAAGCCCTCGTGGCCCTCGCCCGATCACAACAGCGTCTCCTGCACATTGAGCATATTGAACTGCTGGGGGGATTACACCAGGCCAGCCGCCAGTTTTTACCTCAGGTGGGGGCCGTCTTTGCGGTAGGCTATGCTACCCTGACGCCCCAGCGCCCCGTTGCTCGCCGTTGGACCTACCACCGGGATTGGTTTGGTTTCCCGTTAATGGGAGCACTCTCGCGCATTCATCGCCTGACGGACTTGTTTGGCACAGCCGCCACCATTAGCTGTCAACTGCGTTACTGGGATCAGCCCGCCATGATCCCGGCGGATGCCTACTACACGACTTGCCTGTGTCAAGCTCAACTTCAGTTTGAGAGTGGTATTCTGGCGACCGTGACCTATGGCAAGGGGGAAGCCCTCTGGCAAGCAGCGCGATCGCTGACTATTCAGGGCGAACAGGGTGCCCTAGTGTTTGAGGGGGATGCCGGACAATGGGTGACAGCAGCGGAAACCCAGGCGATTACCCTCGGTAGCCGACGGGGCCTCTTTGCCCAGGATATGCAGCAGGTATTGGCCTATCTACAGGAGGGAACGCCCCTCTACGTGACCCCAGCGTCCAGTCTCTATGCCTTGAAGGTGGCGGATGCCGCCCGACGATCAGCCCATCACCAACAGGTGATCGCGATCGCCTAGGGGGGCAAGCGGTGAAAATGGGCAGAATCTTTATGGTTTAGCCCGTTCTGGCGATCGCAGGCCCGACCGGATCAGGCTAAAATGTAAAGAAAATCAAAGCTAATCTCCCCCTGTCCCCTTCGCGATCGCGGTTCCGCATGATTTTTGACCTGTCTTTAGATCTCATTCCCCTCGAAGCCATTCAGCGCTTGGCCCAAGACTATGGCTATGGGGCTGTTTTCACGGGTATTCTGCTAGAAAATATGGGTATTCCCCTGCCCGGAGAAACGATTACCCTGGTGGGGGGCTTTCTGGCCGGTAGTGGCGAACTGCGCTATGGGTATGTTCTGGGCAGTGCCATTACGGGGGCGGTCCTGGGCGACAACTTGGGTTATTGGCTGGGCCGGTGGCAGGGATGGTCCTTTCTGCGGTTGGTCGGTCGCCTGTTCCGGCTGCCGGAGTCCAAGCTATGGGACGTGCGACACCAGTTTAGCCAAAATGCTGCCCGTGCCGTTTTTCTGGGGCGCTTCATTGCCCTCTTGCGGATCTTTGCGGGTCCCCTTGCGGGCATTGCGGAAATGCCCTATCCCCAGTTTTTGCTCTGCAACCTGGCGGGAGCCGCCACCTGGGCAACGGTGATGGTGAGCCTATCGTTTTTTGTGGGTCAGGTGGTGCCGTTGGCGACGCTGATTACCTGGGTGAGTCGGCTGGGGTTGGCGGCGCTGTTAGCGATCGCGGCCTGGGTGGTGGTGCCACTTTGGCAAGAGCGATACAAGCTGAAACCGCCGGGGGGTGTCAGTCAGGCCGATTCGGAAAGCGCCTAGAGCCGGATGAGGCCCAGGAGCTGGCCCTGGTGAGTTCATCGCGGTTCCGGGGGGGACATCAAGGTGAGCGAGGGCAGCGATCGGGGTTTAATCGGCTGGGCAGGATTCCCGGCATAAATAGTCATGGGTGCTAGGGAGCGTCCCGTGACCCCGCCGAGGGCCAGCACAGCCCCTCGGCCAACGGTGACCCCAGGTCCCACCACGGCTTTAGCAGCGATCCAGGCCCCTGCCTGGATGTGAATCGGGCGGGTTTGTAGGGTAAATCTGGGATCGGACCAGTTGTGGTTGCCCGTACACAGGTAAACCCCTTGGGAGAGACAGACATGATCCTCTAGGGTGATGGGGGCTAAATTATCTAACCAGGCATTTTCACCAATCCAGACATAATTCCCGATCGTCAATCGCCAGGGGAATTTAATACGCACCCCTGGTTTCAGACGCACTTGACGACCGATGGTTGCCCCAAAACGACGCAGTAACCAAACCTTGAAGCTGGAAAAGGGCAGGAGCCGACTTTCGACGAGGTGGGTCCCTACCCCATACCAAACGATCTGTTGCCAGCGGGGCGCACCGGGGGTGTATTGGCCCATTTGGTAGCGATCGAGGTTAACGATCGGTGCGGTTGCGGATGCAGCCTTGGGATCAGGCGTTTCAGACATAGCGCAGCTTGCCGCCAGAAAAGCTCAACCAGTGATGATGATAAGGGCAAGGGATTGCCTAAAATTAAAAGGTTATTCCAGGGGTTGGGTTGGGGATTGATTATGCCCATAGCATCGCCACGCCTTGGGCGCATTGTGACGCCATCTGAACCCTATGATGCGATCGTAGTCGGTTCGGGGGCAACGGGCGGGGTTGCCGCGAAGGAACTGAGCCAACGGGGTCTGCGGGTGCTGGTTTTGGAGGCCGGACGGGATTTAGACCCCAAGGTAGACCTGGGCCATCCGGTGCGCGATATGGCGCGGCGAGTCTATAACCTGGCGGTTTCTCGGCGGCAATCCTATCAAGCGGCCCATCCCGGCTATTGGAAAGCCAACCCGGATTTTTTTGTGGATGAGCCAGACAATCCCTACACAACACCGACACACAAACCCTTCTATTGGATACGGGGACGACAAGTGGGTGGGCGCAGTCTCACCTGGGGCGGCATTACCCTGCGGTTGTCTGATTACGAATTTCAGGCTGCCAGTCGGGATGGCTATGGCGACAATTGGCCGATCACCCATGCGGATTTAGCCCCCTATTATGCCCGCCTTGAACAATTTTTCCGGGTCCGGGGACACCGTGACGGTCTGCCCCAATTGCCTGATGGCCAGTATTTGCCACCCTCCCCCTTCACCCCTGGGGAAGCCTACCTGCAATCGGTGCTGCATCGCCAACGCCCGGATCTACCGCTGATCCACTCACGGGGTTTTAGTTTGCACCAACCCACGCCTGATCAGCCCTGGCCGCGATCGTCTAGCCTGGGTTCCTCCCTACAAGTAGCTCTGGCGACGGGGCGGGTAGATTTGCGTCCGAATGCGGTGGTTAGCCATCTCACGTTCGATCGCGATACCCATAAGGCAACCGGGGTGGTTTATGTCGATCGCCAGACCAAAACCAGCCAGGAAGTGCGCGGGCGGATTATGGTTCTGTGCGCCTCGACGATCGAATCCGTGCGCATCCTCCTCCATTCCACCGAGGCTTACCAACCCTATGGGCTGCCGAATGCTTCTGGGGTTCTGGGGCGCTACCTCATGGATCACGTATCTACCACACAATTTTTTCTACTCCCGGATCTACCGGCTCCGGCGGCTCCCTTCCCCCTGTCGGGTAGCGAAAGCTTTTTTATCCCCTGTGTTTGGAACCTGGACATCCCCCAGGCGACGTTTTTACGAGGATATGGCTTTTGGGGAGGGATTCAACGGATTGCAGTCCCGCGTCCCTTGCAAAAAGCTGGGGACGGTTCCGTCGGCTTTTTGATTGGGCATGGAGAGGTCTTACCCTGCATTGAAAATCAGGTCAGTCTTAACCCGGATCAAGTCGATGCCTGGGGGATTCCCGTCGCCCATATTGACTGTACCTGGTCTACTAATGAGCACAAAATGGTTGCCCACATGCGCGAACAAATGCAGGCGATCGTGGCCCTGCTGGGGGGGCAATGCTTCCCGCTAAGTGAGCTATTTCACTTTCCCCTGCTTGCGAATTGGGTTCGTTGGCAGGAAAAAATCACCACCCCAGCAGCTCCCCCTGGTTATTACATCCATGAGGTGGGTGGTGCCCGCATGGGGGTGAATCCCCAAACCTCCGTGTTAAATTCCGATAACCAGTGTTGGGAAGCCCCGAACATCTTGGTGACCGATGGGGCTTGTTGGGTCTCCTCCGGCTGGCAAAGTCCGACGCTCACGGAAATGGCCATTACGGCACGGGCCTGCGATCGGATTGTGGAAAAACTGCGACAGGGAGATATCTGATAGCGACTTTTTCGCTTCAGTGAGGAACAGACAGGTAGTTCAAGCCTGTTGTTCATCTGTTTTGACACAATCGTGGATTTCGGCGGGGTCAGCATCAGGATTGAAATACCCACAGAGGAGCGGGTTGCGCCAGAATCTTTGATAATTAGCAACAATTAAACTGAACCCGCCCAATACCTTGCCATCTCAACACCAACCAACAGCATTCATGTGCGGGTTAGT
>JBBILC010000044.1:0-4280 GCA_037445115.1 Coleofasciculaceae cyanobacterium bin_20 | reverse complement strand
CTTAGCGACTAGGGGCCAGAGGTGAGTAGAGTAGTAGTAGAACTGGTGTGAAAACGATGACCGCTGCTATCCCCGATGCCAACCTGGCTCTACCGTCTCCTACCGAAGTCTTGTCTGGGTTAGCTGTCCTCATCGTTGCCCCAGCAATTGTTGCCTTCAACGCCGCCGCCAAGGACCCAACCGTGCGACCGTGGCTGAAACAGGGGATCACGATCGCCGAACACGGTCGCGAGGCGATCGCCGCCGCCCAAGAACACTGGCAAGATCTCACGGCTGAAGTCCAGGCCGACCTAATCGAACACCGTCAAACCGAAACGCCCCCAACGGCACGACTGACAACGGAATTGCAGACGATCGCCACCACCCTCGATACCCAAACCCGGAGCCTTACCCGTGGCTGGGTGGATCTGAAAACAGTGATTCCCCTAGGACTCGGTGCGATCGCCCTGCGGCAATTATTGACCAAAGGATTCCAGTTGGAAGATATTCCCTGGTATGTGCTGGCCTGGTACGCCTTCGATAGTTTCATGATCTTGAATCGAGATGCGGACCCGGGTGATGAGCCGTGATTCAGCCACTCCATACGAAAGTTCCCGGTCGGGCCAGATATCAGGTAACGGCCTTGTATCGATCGCCGACTCTGCAACGCTATCTTGAAGATTATCTCAGCGCTGATCCAGATATTGTATCGGTCACCGCTAATCCGCTGACGGGCAATGTGCTGATTAACTTTAAGCCAGACTGTCCAGTAGCAGAGATTGAAGCGCGTTTGCGGGAGGCGATGCAGTTATGGGAACAGGGGGCGATATCGGACAATTCAAAATCAGACCATTCAAAATTCAAAATTCAAAATTCAAAATTGCCATCAACAGAGGCGAGGACAGAGGACAGAGGACAGAGGACAGAGGGGATTGTTGGTGGTGTAGGGGAGGAAGCGGCAGGCGGGACGCCTACCCCACAAGCCAGTATGCCTACCCCACAAGCCAGTATTCTGTCAGGTGAGATAGGTCCAGAGGATTGGTATCGCTTGTCCCTGGATGCGGTGTTGCAACACTGGGGAACGGAGGGCGATTCTCCTGCGGAGACGCTGCGCGAACGTGGCTTATCTGCAACGATTGCTCGCCAGCGGTTGGCCGAATACGGGCTGAATCAACTGGGGGTTGCCGAAGGACGATCGGACTTCAGTATGATTCTGGAGCAGTTTACGACCTGGCCCGTAGCGTTGCTGAGTGGGGCGGCGCTCCTATCGGGGCTGACAGGGGGGCTGGTGGATGCGATCGTGATCATGGGTGTGGTGGGCGTCAATGCTGTGATTGGCTATGTGACCGAAAGCCAGTCGGAGAAGATTATTCGCTCCCTCCGCCAAGGCGATCGGCCCCTGGTCCAAGTGCGGCGCGATGGGGAGGTGGTGACGATTGCCACGGAGGAGGTGGTACCGGGGGATCTCTTGCTGCTGCGATCGGGGAATTATGTGGCGGCGGATGCCCGATTGCTCCAAGTGAACAACCTGAGTATTGATGAGTCGGCTTTGACGGGGGAAAGTATTGCGGTCAGTAAGCGGGTGGTGGAACTGAAGGAAGCGATCGTGCCCCTGGCGGAACGGGTGAACATGGTCTTTAAGGGCACGTTCATCGTCGGTGGCGAAGGGTTGGCGGTGGTGACGGCCACGGGTCCCGCGACGGAAATGGGCAAAATCCAAACCCTGGTCGGGGAAACCGAGGTGCTGGATACCCCCCTTCAGCGCCAGTTGGGTCAGGTCAGTGGTCAGTTGGTGCTGCTGTGCGGGGGCGTGTGCGGGGCGATTTTTGCCATTGGCTTGGGGCGGGGCTATGGGTTACTGGAGATTTTGAAAACCTCGATTTCCCTGGCCGTGGCAGCGGTGCCGGAAGGATTGCCCACGGTGGCGACGACGACCCTGGCCCTGGGGATTCAGAATATGCGCCAACGCAAGATTTTGATCCGGGGTCTGAATGCGGTAGAAACCCTGGGATCGGTGCAGGTGGTGTGTCTGGATAAGACGGGGACCTTGACCCTGAACCAAATGGCGGTGGTGGCGATGCAACTGGCGACAGCCGCCCTGGAATTCGCGCCCACTGGGGAACGGATCAGCGTCGAATTTACGGGTAGCGAGGCGGCGATCGATGCCATTGCCCTGCAACGGTTACTAGAGGTGGGTGTCTTGTGTAGTGAAAGCGAGATCACCCAAGCTGAGGATGGCACCTATATCGTCAAAGGGACCGCCACGGAAAATGCCCTGGTGAATTTGGCGATCGCCCAATCCCTGGATGTGCTGGATTTACGCCAACGCTATCCCCGCCTGCAACTCAACCCCCGCACCGATAGCCGTAACCTGATGAGTACCGTGCACCGCACCCCGGACGGGCAGCAATGGGTGGCGGTGAAGGGCAGTCCCCCGGAAGTGTTGGAGCGGTGTCGGGCGTTTCTGGATCAGGGAGAGGTGAAACCGCTCACCCTCAAGGACCAGCAAACCCTGGAGATGGCCAACCAGAGCCTTGCCGATCGCGCCCTGCGGGTATTGGCGATCGCCTATCGGACGTTAGCAGCCGATGCCCCAGATCCAGAGCAGGATCTCATTTGGGTGGGCCTCGTCGGACTCGCAGACCCGATTCGGGAAGGGGTGCCCACGCTGATTGAGCAGTTCCATCAAGCGGGGATCGATACGGTTATGGTCACGGGCGACCAAAGTCCCACGGCCTACGCGATCGGGCGGCAGTTGAACTTAAACCGCGATCGGCAATTGAAAATCCTCGATGCCTATGACCTCTCCACCCTGGAGCCGGAAGCCCTCACGGCCTTAGCCGATAAGGTGGATATCTTCGCCCGCATCAGTCCGGCGGATAAGTTGCAAATCGTGCGGGCACTCCAATCCACCGATAAGGTCGTGGCCATGACCGGGGATGGCATTAATGATACGCCTGCCTTGAAAGCCGCCAACGTCGGGCTGGCGATGGGGTCGGGTCGGGCCGGGGTGGTGCATGAGGTGGCGGATGTGGTGATTCAGGATGACAACCTGAGCACGATCATTGATGCCGTCAGCCAAGGCCGCACGATCTACAACAACATTCGCAAGTCGGTCCATTTTTTGCTGGCGACGAACCTGAGTGAAATTATCGTCATGGCGATCGCGACGATTTTCGGCTGGGGTGAACCGCTGAATGCGTTGCAATTGCTCTGGTTGAACCTGGTCACCGATGTCTTCCCTGGTTTAGGCTTGGCCCTGGAACCGCCGGAACCGAGTGTGCTGAATCAACCGCCCCGTGACCCGAATACGCCGATTATTCGCAACCAGGATTTTCAACGGATTGGGGTTGAAGCCAGTGTGTTATCGGTTTTCGCCCTCGCAGCCTATGGCTATGCCCTGGGGAAATACGGGGTGGGTCCCAAGGCCAGTACAGTGGCGTTTATGAGTTTGACGATCGGGCAAGTGTTGCATACCTTTAGTTGCCGTTCCGAGACCCACCGCTGGTTTGATCCGGAGCCGTTACCCCGGAATCCCTATGTTGAGGCCGCGATCGTGGGTGCCCTAGTTTTGCAACTCCTCCCGTTAGTGATACCGGGCCTCGGCAAACTACTCAAGATTACGCCCCTTGATCCCTGGGACTACGGGGTGATTGCCACTGCCGCCCTGTTACCGTTACTGATTAACGAAGCAACCAAACCCAACCCAGCCCAACCCAAATCAAATTAACCCAGCCTTAGATGCCTGAACCGGAGGAAAGCCATGCGACACAACGGTATGTTTTCGTCGGAATCGGTAACACCGGGTCACCCCGATAAATTGTGCGATCAAATTAGTGATGCGATCGTCGATCGTCTCTTGCAACAGGATCGCCAAGCACGGGTGTTAACCGAATGTGCCGTCTCGAAGGCGATTGTCTTTCTTTCGGTGCAATTTGTGGCCAAGCGATCGGTGGACTTTACCACGATTACCCGTCAGGTGATTGATCAAGTCGGCTATGATCATCCCCCCTTTCGGGGTCATAATTGTTCGATTTTATCCAGCATCGAAGAGCAATCCCCCGATCAGATTCAGAATTTTGATGAGTATCGGTTAGAAAATGCCGAAATCGATCGCATTCCCGTGCGTAACCAGGCCAATCTCTTTGGCTTTGCCTGCAATCAAACGCCGATCCTCCTTCCTTTACCGATTTGGTTAGCTCATAAATTAGCCCGATATCTAGATAAGGCACGACAGCATCAACTGCCCTACCAGAAGTGTTGAAAGTTAGGTTAAGCGATGAAAAAAAGGGACAGAATGC
>JBBILC010000043.1:9619-34003 GCA_037445115.1 Coleofasciculaceae cyanobacterium bin_20 | reverse complement strand
CATCCTGGGGGTTATCGAAATCTCCCCGCAGGATCGCGAGCGCGTGTTTGAAGCCGCGAATGTTAACAAACCCTAGGCGCAGGGTGAAAAACAGGGCAGCCAGGATCAGCCAGAGGACGATAAAGGGAAACCCACTTGGCCCCCCGATCGGGAAAAAGAGAATTTGGGCAAAAAAGTTAACGATCGGGATGAAAAAAGCATCAACACCCGTTGGAGCCGCCTCTGCCTGGGCGAGAACCGGCGTGGCCATGCCGATCAGCAGCAGTAGGGAGCCAAGGAGGACGTAGGGTGCCTGCTTGCCTGAACCCAGTGCGCGGAGGGTATGCATCATCAGATTCTTGAAGGTGTAGGAATTCAGTGAGTGCTACTTCGCGTCGTGTTCCCTGGCGGAGCAACCGCGATCGTCAGCCTCAAGGATCTGTTTAACTGTACCATCCTGACGAGCAGGTCTATCGCGGCCTCACGCTTACGCCAGAACCATAATAGCTCCCCAGTTCAATCATCTGTATAGCGCCTTTGGGACTATCTACCTTAACTAGATACTTATTCAATACTCACCCCGCGAACGGTTTGCGGACGCTGGCGACGGGCGACGGGGGCCTGGGCCGCTTCCCGATCCTGTTGGTGATGGGCCTGGAAGTAGGATTGCCACATGGCGGGGGCATTCAGGGTTTCGCCGCCGTGTTGGGTTAACCGTTGACGCACTTGACAGAGAACGGGCGTATTCACACAGGCCCCGGCAATAATCACCTGGCCCTTGGTCAAGGCGGGCAATTCCTTGAGCAAATCACGCCCGGCGGCTTCCACCCCGTACTTGAGGCTGTCCTGATCCACTGGATTGACAATGCGCATAATGAACTGGCTCATGCACTGGGACAGCACATCCGAGTCCAGCTTACCGGGACGCTGGGTAATCAGCCCCACCCCCAAACCAAACTTGCGACCCTCGCTCAGGATCGTGCGCAGGACGGCCTTACAGCGGGAGGGTTCGTGGGCCGGGGCAAAGCGGTGGGCCTCCTCCAGTAGGATAAATACGGGATAGGGCAGATAATTCTCGTCGTCGGGGGTAATCTTCTCTTTTTGAGTATTCATGCGGGCGTGGTATGCCTGTCGCAGGACGGCAGCACAAATGACCTGCTGTTCCTCCTGGCTGATTTCATTCATTTGCATCACTGTGACTTGCCCCGGCTCAAATAAATCTTTGGGGGTACAGTGTTGCAAGGGATCGAAATAGGGCGATCGCGCCAATTTTTCTAATTTCCATTCGATCGCCGGAGCCGAAGATCCCGATTTTTCATTCCCCTCATCATCGGTTTGGGTATCGGCTTCATAAACCGCCGCAATCAGGTCCGAAACATCCCAGCGATAATCCCCCCGTTTGTGGCGTTTCAAAATCGCATAGGCTTTGCTGAGGATTGACTGTTGACGATCGCTCATCTCCGGCAACAGCATCAAAATGTCGTAGTAATCCAGCGAGGAAATGCGAATCCGAATGGCATCTGGGGTCAGAATCTTCACCGTGGGCGCATAGCCATCCTGACTCTTAAACGCAGCATGGCCGCGAATTGCCTCCAACGTGCCATATTCCCCGTGGGGGTCAAAAATCAGCACGGCAGCCCGGTTGTAGGGCCGCAGCAATTCTTCAACCAACACCCCAGCGGTATAGGATTTCCCCGATCCGGTTCCGGCCAGGATCGCCATGTGGGTACTCACCAGTTCCTTGACATCCAGGGTAATGGGCACCGCATCGCGATCGCGCAACAGCAAGGAACCAATATGGGCCGACCCTACCTCACGCACCTGGCGACGGTTCAAGATATCCCGTAGGGTTGCATCACTCGCCAGATAGACCTTAGCCCCCGGATCAGGGGTTTGACGCGGGTTCATGAATCCCAGGTTGCGATCGAAATAGCCAATGACATCGACCGTGACCTCGTAGATTTCCGGGTTGGTATAGGTGAACCCCACTAGGGCCGCGATCACTTCTGGGCTGGTTTCCGTATCAGCAAAAATGCGATCGGGCAGATGATCGATCAACTTGCGGGCGGAGATTTTCCCCAGGATTTGCCGTTGCTGTGCCTGAACCGGAGCCTCATAGTAGACAAATTCGCCAATTTTGACGTGTTGGTTGTCAGCCGTGATAAACACATACTGGTTCCCATCTTGCCCCGGCCCTTTCACGGTGCCGATCGTCTGGGGGACAAGGGCGCGTTGCCGGTCGGCTAGGTCTGTTTGCTGAACGTTCATGTCGTTCTTAGGGGGTGTTTGCAAAGTTCAGATACGGGGGGGACGACTAAAGTCGTTACGACAAGCTGGGGGAGACTAAAGTCGTTACTATACGCTGGCTGTGACGACTGAAGTCGTTACGACAAAGCTGGGAGGAGTCTATCCTGAAAACGCTAATATGCCGTCATTTGGGGTGGATCGCTATAATCAGCTTACTTGTTGACCTCCCATTGCGCATGAGCGTTCTTTTTACCTCCTCCCCACACCTTCGGCTGGGCTTCCTTCCCTTTATTGTCGGTGTTGGCCTGATCACGAGTTGTTCACAGGGTCCGCCCTCCGCGATGGGTGAAGGCCCGCCGCCCGGTGTGCCGGCCCAATTGGCCACCGTGTCCACCCAACCCTTGGAAACGACCTCCGAGTTTGTGGGAACCCTGGAAGCCCGCCAGTCAGTGCCCCTGCGGCCAGAGGTGAATGGGTATGTGAAACAACTCTTTGTGCAGGCGGGCGATCGCGTCCCGGCGGGGAAAACCGTCGTCCTGCTCAGCCTCGACAAACAACAGGCCCAACTCGATCGCGAAATTGCCGTACTCAATGCCGCCCGTGCCCAGCGCAGTAGCGCGATCGCCGCTCTCCGGGCACTCGAAGCCGAAAAGGCCACCGCCGAAGCGGAACTTGCCTTACAGCGGGCTGAATTTGACCGCATTGCCCAACTGGTGGCGGAAGGTGCCCTCTCCCAGCAATCCCTCGATCGGGTCCAGCGCGATCGCACCAAAGCCGAAGCCGACCTACGGGCCAAACAGGAGCAGATTGCTGCCGCCCAGGCTCGAGTCGCCGAAACGGAAGCCACCCTGAAGCAAGCCTCGGCCCAGGTGAACCTGGAGTCGGAACGCCTGCGGGATACCACGGTGGCGACTCCTTTTGCCGGGGTCATTGGCGATATCCCTGTGAAGGTGGGCACCTATGTCGAATCCGGCGATACCCTGATGACCGTCACCCAGAACCAAATCCTGGAACTCCGCCTGCCGATTCCCCTAGAACGCGGTCCCGATCTGCGCTTGGGGCTACCCGTGCGGATGGAAGATGCCCAGGGCAAAGCCTTGGGGAACGGTCGCATTACCTTCATTTCGCCCCAGGTGAATGCGGAGTCGCAAACCATTCTGGCGAAAGCCTCGATCGACAATCCCCAGGGTCAGTTACGGGACGGTCAATTCGTCCGGGCCAGGGTGATCTGGGATCGGCAACCCAGCGCGATCGTCATTCCCAGTCACGCGATCGTGGCGCAAGGAACCGAGCGGCTGGTCTATGTTGCGGTTCCCGGTGAAGCAGAGGGCACCCTGATCGCTAAATCGCAGCCGATCCAGGTGGGCCAAATCCAGGGCGATCGCACGGAAGTGGTCCAGGGGTTACAGGTGGGTACCCAAATCGTTGTCTCCGGCACCCAAAAGCTGGCCGATGGTGTACCGATCATGCCCTTGGAACCGCAGTAATCGTCAGGCAAAGGGGTGTTTTGAACCAGGAAGGGGAGGGTGAGCAGGCAAAGGCGTGTTTTGATATCGGATCAGTGGGTTTGCCCATAACTGGCCCCAGGCAATAGCCCGCGTTTCCCAGAATCACCCGATCCGGTGTAGTCGCATCCCCTGACAACGGCCTAAAATCTAATCCCCAGTTATTAACCTTTACTTTAGCGACTAAAGTCACTACTACAAACTTAAAAAGTCCAGAGGCCATCAGCTTAGCGACTAAAGTCGCTACTACAAACTTAACTACAAACTTAAAAAGTCCAGAGGCCATCAGCTTAGCGACTAAAGTCGCTACTACAAACCTTAAAAGTTTAGAGACCATCGTCTTAGCGACTAAAGTCGCTACTACAAACTTTAAAATACTGAGGATGGCTAATCATCGCTGTTCGTAGTCGCAGTTTTAACCGCGATCGCCCTGTGTAAAACATCATTCTAAAACCCCCTCTCTCTTCTTGCCTCCTTAACTAAAATCTCCTCTCTTCTCTCTCCTCCTAGCCCGGACTGCTCATGTTTACCAACTTCTTTATCCGTCGCCCGGTATTTGCCTCGGTCTGCTCCCTGCTGATCGTCCTCATCGGGCTAGTGAGCTATACACGACTCCCATTGCAGGAATACCCCAGCATCGACCCGCCCGTTGTGAGCGTGCGCACGGTCTACCCAGGGGCGAATCCGCTGGTCGTAGAAACCGAGGTGACAGAAATCCTGGAAAAGGAGATCAATGGCGTCGAAGGGATTCGGACCCTGACCTCGGAAAGCCGCGATTCCGTCAGCACGATTACGGTCCAGTTCAATCTCAGCCGCGATCTGGAAGCTGCCGCCCAGGATGTACGGGCACGGGTGGCACGGGTGGTGGGGAATCTGCCCGATGATGCCGAAGCCCCTGTGGTGGAGAAGGAAGCGGGGGATGCCTCGCCGATCATCTGGTTTGCTCTGTATGGGGAGAATTTCACGCCCCTGGAGTTGAGTAATTACGCCGATCGCTTCGTGGTGGATGCCCTGGAAACCGTGCCGGGGGTCAGCAGCATCTTCGTCGGTGGGGAGCGGCGCTATGCCATGCGCCTTTGGTTAGATCCCCAACGGTTAGCCGCCCGGAATTTAACGGTTCTGGATGCGGAAGCTGCCCTGCGTCGGGAGAATGTGGAGATTCCTAGTGGCCGCATTGAAGGGGCAACGACGGAGTTTTCTGTGCGGACCCTGGGCCGCTTGCAAACGCCCGAAGAATACGAGGCCCTGGTCATCAAGCGGAATGCGGATGGTTCCCAGGTGTTGCTGCGGGATGTGGGACGGGCCGAACTGGGGGCTGAGGACGATCGCGTGGTGGCCCGGTTTAACGGTGAAACCGCCGTGGCCCTGGGGGTGGTGAAGCTATCGGGGGCCAATACCCTGGCAGTGGCGAAGGCGGCACGGGCCAAAATGGATGAACTCGCCCGATCGTTTCCGGCGGGCATGGCCTATCGGGTGGCCTACGATCAGGCGGAATTTGTGCAGTTGGCCATTCAAGAGGTCTTCTGGTCGCTCTACCTGGCGATCGGGCTGGTGGTGCTAGTGATCTTCTTCTTCCTGCACGATTGGCGGGCCACGTTGATCCCGGCCATTACCATTCCCATCTCCTTGATTGGAGCCTTCGGCGTCATGTTTTTCCTGGGGTTTTCCATCAACACCCTGACCCTATTTGCGCTCACCTTGGCAACGGGGTTAGTGGTGGATGACACGATCGTCGTGCTGGAAAATATTGTTCGCTACATTCGCGAGAAGGGTTATCCCCCCTTTGCCGCCGCCCAAGCCGCTATGTCAGAAGTGGTCTTTGCGGTGATTACCACCACGGTCGTATTGATCGCCGTCTTTTTGCCCGTTGGCTTCGCCGGGGGGACGACGGGCCGCCTCTTCAATGAATTTGCCCTGACCTTGGCGGGCGCGGTTGTCTTCTCGACGATCGTGGCCTTGACCCTGGCTCCGGCGATCGCGGCCCGGTTGCTGAAGTCAGAGTCGGGGTCATCGATTCCCCTGCTGGATTGGGTTTTTCAGATCTCCGAGTGGGCACTCACCCAGGCACGGAATGGGTATAGCATAGCCCTGCGGTGGCTCCTGGCCTGGAAGTGGGCTGTGGTGGGGAGCTTTGTCCTGGCCCTGTTGGCAACGGGGGCGGTCTATCAACAACTGGCCCAGGGCTTTCTGCCGGTGGAGGATCGGGGGGGCGTGTTCATCCCCGTGATTGCGCCGGAGGGGGTGAGTTTGGCCTATACCGATAACGTCATGCGCCAGATCGAGGGCCAGCTTCAGCAAGTGCCAGAAGTGGAAAGCTACTTTACCCTGGCGGGCTTTAGTTTTGGGGCACCCCTGGCCAATTCCGGTTTTGCGTTTACCCGCCTCATCCCCTGGTCCGAGCGGACGGCCCCCCACCAATCCCAACAAGCCATCGTAGGGCAACTGTTTGGGGGCTTTATGCAAATTAGCGATGCCCTCGTCTTCCCCATCAATCCGCCCTCCCTGCCGGGGGTCGGGTTCCAGCAACCGGTGCAATATGTCCTCCAGGGTAGTGATTTACAAACCCTGGCCCAAGTGTCCCAGAACTTTACCAACCAAGCCCGACAACTGCCGCAACTGGTGAATGTGGATTCCACCCTGAAACTGAATAAGCCCGAACTGTCCCTAAGCGTCGATCGCGCCCAAGCGGCGAACCTGGGCATTGCCGTCCGGGATATTGCCCGCACCCTTCAGATCATGCTGGGGAGTGAGAAGATTACCAACTTCAACCAAAACAATCGTCGCTACGAGGTTGTGGTCCAGGCAGAAAAAGCCTTTCGAGATGCCCCCGAAGACATTGGTCAGTTCTATGTGCGCAGCGATCGCGTCGTGGCGGCCCAGGCGGATCGCGAGAATAACGGACCGGCGATCGCACCCCAGGCCGGTGGTCAACTGGTGCCCCTTAGCCAGATCGTCACGGTTGAAGCCACAACAACCCCCCCTAAGATCAATCGGTTCAATCGGTTTCGGGCCTCCACCTTGGAAGCCGGTTTAGCCCCTGGGGTCAGTTTAGGGGAAGCTCTGGATGCCTTGGATGACCTGGCCCAACGGGTTTTGCCCGCCGATATTCGCACCACCTTAACGGGCGAGTCCTTGGAGTTCCGCGATGCCGGTCAGGCTACCCTATTTATCTTTGGGTTGGCGCTGGCCTTTATCTTCCTGGTTTTAGCGGCCCAGTTTGAAAGTTACCTCGATCCATTCATCATTTTGTTAGCAGTTCCCCTCTCCCTTTTGGGGGCTTTCTTGGGGCTATGGTTGCGGGGGTTAGAACTCAATATTTTTAGCCAAATTGGCCTGATTATTTTGATCGGCCTGGTGACGAAAAACTCCATCCTCATCGTCGAGTTTGCCAATCAGCTACGGGCACAGGGGTTACCGATCGCCAAAGCCGCCCTCGAAGCCAGCCGCATTCGGTTCCGCCCGATTTTGATGACCGCCTTTTCCACGATTTTTGGCCTTGTCCCCCTGGCGTTTGCCACCGGGGCCGGGGCCGCCAGTCGGGTGGCGATCGGGACATCGGTGTTAGGGGGAATGCTGGTGTCGAGTTTGTTAAGCCTATTTATTGTGCCCGTCTTCTACGTGATTGCCACATCGCTGCAACATCGCTTGCTGCATCCCCACGGGGAAATGGGCAGTGCAGACGATCGCCCCTTGCCCGTCAGTGATGAGGGATGACGGCCACCCATCTTTTCTTTCTGCCTCAAGTCTTCGCTTTTCCCGCCTGTCGTACCCAAAATGCATGTGGGGCGATCGGGCTTTCTGCCATAGCAATGGGGTTGGCCTCGATAGAAGCTTTGCGATTGTTGGATAATTCCAACTGTCTTGAGTTTGCCATGTTAGCTAAACAGAAGATAGATATAGTGGTAGTCACACTCATTAGGACATTTCAAAGGCTGTGATCAACAAGGGGCTTAAGCCCCTTGTCCTAACCTGAATGACGATGGCTATAAACCGGCAACCCTCGCACAAAAATGATGAGGTGTTCCACGTATTGCCAATCCTGCCAGGATAAATTTTCTCTGAATACATTTCTAGGACTGTTAGGCTGGTATAAGCCACATCACTAGGGAGCTTGGCAAGCAAAAATGCTTATTAGTCAGTGGATGTACTTGATATTTCTGTCAGGTAACCCCTACATACCGCATGGCCATTGCTATCTTTGGCAAACTCCCTTGGTGGGGCTGCATGTTGCAAGTGATTTATTCATCGCAATCGCCTATTTCTCGATCCCAGCAATGCTGGTGTATTTTGTCCTCAAGCGGCAACAAACCCCCTTCACGACGGTTTTCCTGCTGTTTGGGACGTTTATCCTGGCCTGTGGCATTGGTCATTTGTTAGATATTTGGACGCTATGGTTTCCCAACTACTGGTTGTCGGGACTGGAGCGAGCCTTCACCGCCCTGGTGTCTATGTTCACCGCCTTTAAGTTGCTGGAATGGATGCCCCAATTCTTAGCCCTGCGATCGCCCCAGGAACTGACGACCCTCAACCAACAATTACAAGCGGAAATTATGGCCCGCCAACACGCCCAACAAATGCTGCAAAGCCTACTGGTGGGCACTGCTTCAGTCACGGGTGAAGCCTTTTTCCCAGCCCTGGTTCAACATTTGGCCCAAGCCCTCGCCGTGCGTCATGCCTTTATCTCGGAAGCCGTGGGTTCCCCGACCACCATCCGTTCTCTGGCCGTGTGGAGTGATGGGGCGCTGGTGGATAACTTTGAAGCCGCGATCCAGGAGAGTCCCTGTGTCACGGTGGTGGCGTCGGGTCAAGCCTGCTACTTTCCGGAAGCCGTCCAGGAAATTTTCCCGCAGGTTAACCTGCTGGGGGCGATGGGAGCCACTTGCTATTTAGGCGTGCCGTTGTTGGATAGCCAGGGCCATGTCTTGGGGTTGTTGTGTATTGCCCACGATCGCCCGCTGGAACATCCCCAGGAAGCGGAGGCGGTCATGGCGATTTTTGCGGCGAAGGCAGCGGCGGAACTGCAACGGCAACGGGTTGAGTCAGCCCTACGTCAAGCCTATGGGGAAATGGAGCAACGGGTGCATGAACGAACAGCGGATTTAAGCCGCGCCAATCTTCGCTTAACCCAGGTGGCCCAGTGGGAGCAGGCCACCACGCGGGTGATCCAGCGAATGCGCCAAAGCTTGGATTTAGAGACCATTTTCTACACGACCACCCAAGAACTGCGGCAGGCGATCGCCTGTGATCGCGTGATTGCCTATCGGTTTAACCCCGACTGGAGTGGCGACGTGATTGCCGAAGCGGTGGCAGCCGGCTGGCGATCGCTGCTGTCGGGGGAAGCAGACGCGGCCCCCTGGCAAGCTAACCTGTTGCAAACCGATCGCTGTACTGTCCGTCTCCTGGCCGACAATCCGATCCTGATTCAGGACACCTACCTCCAGGAAAACCAGGGGGGGATGTATACCCAGTACGTTGACTATTTACCGGTTGACGATATCTACTGCCGTGAGTTTACCCCCTGTTATCTCGAGCTTCTAGAAACCTTACAGGCCCGTGCCTATTTGATTGCCCCGATCTATATCGGTACGGAACAGCGTTTATGGGGGTTGCTGGCCTGTTACCAAAACACAGGACCCCGTGCTTGGCAGGCCGAGGAATGTCAGATGGTTGCCCGGATTAGTACCCAATTAGGGGTGGCCCTTCAACAGGCAGAGCTGTTCCAGCGAACGCAACAGCAAGCCCAGGAACTCAAACTGGCAAAGGAAGCTGCCGATCGCGCCAACCAGGCTAAGAGTGAATTTCTGGCCAGTATGAGCCATGAGCTACGCACGCCACTCAATGCCATTCTTGGCTTCACCCAGGTGCTCCACAATGACACGAGCCTGTCGAGCCACCATCGCTACTATGTGGACATCATTAACAACAGTGGCGATCACCTACTGGAATTGATTAATAATGTCTTGGAAATGTCCAAAATTGAAGCGGGACAATTGCGCCTCCAGGAGGAAGCCTTTAGCCTCGATCGCCTGCTCCAGGAAATTCAAGATCTCCTGTGGCTCAAAGTGCAAAACAAAGGGCTGACGTTAGGGTTCACCCAAGCTGCCGATGTACCCACCTATGTCGAAGCCGATCAGGGTAAGCTACGCCAAGTCCTGGTAAACCTTTTGGGCAACAGTCTCAAATTTACGGAGACGGGCAGTATTCACCTAACCGTGAGTCAGCCGCCGTCCGACCCAGTAGCCACGAGTGGCGTTGAAGGGAGGGGGGCGGCAGAGACGATCGTCCTCCAATTTACGGTAACCGATACGGGGGTTGGCATCGCTCCTGCCGAATTAGACAAAATCTTTCAGCCGTTTCAGCAGAGCCAATCGGGCCTGAAGTCAGGGCAGGGGACAGGATTGGGCCTGCCCCTTTGTCAACAGTATGCAGAACTGATGGGCGGGCTGTTGACCGTAACCAGCGCCCTGGGTCAGGGAACCCAGTTCACCCTTACAATTCCCGTTAAACCCGTGGTTGGGGCTGATCTCCAGTTACCCCCGCCCCAACTGGGTAAAATCATTGGTCTTGCGCCCAACCAACCTCACTACCGCATTCTCATTGTTGAAGATAATCAGGTGAATCGGCTGTTGCTCAAAGATTTATTAGCTCCCTTGGGGTTGGAGGTACGGGAGGTGGCGGATGGGGAAGCCGCGCTGGCGGTGTGGGAAACCTGGCAACCGGATCTGATTTGGATGGATATGCGAATGCCGAAGCTGGATGGCTATGAAACCACCCGACGGATTCGAGCAGCGGAACGCGATCGCGGGTTATCGCCAACCATCATCATTGCCATTACCGCAACGGTATTTGAGGAGAATAAGGCTAGTATTCTGGCGGCTGGTTGTAACGATATGCTGCGCAAGCCCTTCCGTACCGCTGATCTGTTCAGCAAAATGGGGCACTACCTCAACCTGCAATATTCCTATGCCATAGAGACTGCATCCCCGACTTCCCCAGTCCCCCCCGCAACCATTACGTCAGAAAGCTTAGCCGTCATGCCCATCCCCTGGTTAAAGGCATTACGGCAGGCCGCACTGCAATGTAGTGATGATGATATCCTCGACCTCCTGAAGGAAATTCCAGCCTCCGAGTCCGCCTTAACCACGGGTCTCCATCATCTAGCCCATATGTTTCGCTTTGATCAGATCCTGACTTTAGTCGATAACATGCCGCCGATAGCTGAGGCTGCCATCGCCAGCAGCCATGCCACTAAGCAGACGGTTGGCAAGACCGAAAAGACGGGAAAAAGCTCAGCCGAGACGCTAGAGTATTAGCCAAATTGACGTTCTGGTCTACCCGACGCCGATAAGATAAGGCGTAGATAAAACCCAGACACGGCGCAGATAACTTTACTCGCAGTAGCTACGTTGTCTTTAAGGCTGTGATCAGGTAAGTTTTCGCAGCCTTGGGCAAGGTGCTGGAGGGTGGTAGCCTGATCGAAGGCATAGTTTCTGGTTAACCGATGCCAGTCTAGAACCCCGATCGTTTTTTTGTAACCTCAGTAGATCACAAATTGAATATGGGATAGCCGTCTTGGCTGTCTCAGGGGTAGGCAGGATGGGGAGCATCCCAGATTTGCAAATTTGCCCTCATCCCCCAACCCCTTCTCCCAAAATGGGCGAAGGGGAGCGAGATTCAAAGCCCCTCTCCCCCTCTGGGAGAGGGATTTAGGGTGAGGGTTACGAAAGTGGGATGCACCCGCAGGATGTCTGCCCCACAAGCGTATTTTCGTTCGCGTAGCGTCTCCACAGGAGAATCGCCTGAATCTGGGTACTTTTTGTGACTTGCCCATATCCCCTAACTGGCCCATCCGTCAGGGCTGTATCGACACCTCCATCGACGTATCAAGGACCGAGACCATGACCTATAGCCTCAGGGTGAGGGATCTACCTGCGACCGAACGTCCCCGTGAACGTTTGATCACCCACGGTCCCAAAGCGCTCTCGTCAGCAGAATTACTGGCTATTTTGCTGGGCACGGGGCAGGGACCGGGCAAACTGTCGGCGGTGGGGTTGGGGCATTACATTTTGCAAAGCCTGGAGCAACATAAGCGTGATCCCCTCGAAGTGTTGCGGGATATCCATGTGCAGGAGTTGATGAAAATTCCGGGGGTGGGTCCGGCCAAGGCCGCCACGATTTTGGCGGCGATCGAGCTGGGTAAACGGGTTTTTCAACTGCGACCGGGGGAACGGACGCTCATCGATAGTCCGGAAACCGCCGCCCTCGCCCTTAGCCATGATCTGATGTGGCAGGCCCAGGAACGGTTCGCTGTGTTGTTATTAGATGTCAAAAATCGCCTGGTGGGAACCCAGGTCATCACGATCGGGACGGCCACTGAAACCCTGGCCCACCCCCGTGACATTTTCCGTGAAGTGATTCGCCAGGGGGCCACCCGCATGATCATCGCCCACAACCATCCCTCTGGGAATACGGAACCCAGCCCGGAGGATTTGGCCCTGACCCGTCAACTCCTCGCGGGGGCGCAATTACTGGCAATTCCCCTGTTGGATCATCTGATTTTAGGCAATGGCAACCATACCAGCCTGCGCCAGACAACCCAACTGTGGGAGGAATTCCCCCAAGGGGCGTGAGGGAGGGGCAAGCCCGCCCCATTACCCAAACACGCCAGCAGGAAGTGCCCCGCCCCCCAACCGCAGCGGGGTCAGCATCGCCAACCCAATCCGGGCGATACCCGAAACTTGGGGGATGCGGCCCTCTGACCTGTCAAAAAGCCGACATCTGCGATCGCCTAGGGCCGTACCGTCGTCGGCACGGTGGCCCCAGTTCCCAGGGCTTCTACCAAGCTGCGTACCGTGGCCACCATTGCCAGCGGATCATTGAGCCGGTTAATAGCTGAGCCAACCCCAACCCCGGCTGCCCCCGCCGCGATCGCCAGGGGGGCCGTTACCGGGGTAATCCCCGACGCACACAGCACGGGAACCGATACCGATCGGGAAATTTCATAGGCTGCGGCCAGCGTCGGTGCGGCCTTTTCGATCAGCCCCAGGGTCCCCGCGTGGGTTGGGGTGCTGCTGGTCCCGCCTTCGGTTTGGATAATATCCGCGCCTGCCGCCACCAGTTGCTCAGCCAACTGCACCTGCTGATCCAATTCCAGGATGTGGGGGACCGTAACCGACAGCAGGCTGTTGGGCAGCAAGCGCCGGGTTGCCACCGTTAGGGCCAGAACTTCCGCCGCTTCAAACCGCCGCCCCTGGGCATAAAAGGCATCAAAGTTCCCAATCTCAATTAGGTCAGCCCCCGCCGCTACAGCGGGCACAAAGGCTTCGGGTTCGACGGCGGAGACGCAGATGGGGAGTGCGATCGCCTGCCGCACCTGCCGCACCAGTGCCGGGTCACAGGCAATGTCAACGCAGGTCGCGCCCCCCTGGGCTGCCGCTTGGACTACGGGCAGAACGCGATCGGCATCAAAGTTCATCAAGCCACTGATTACCTTCAGAACACGCCGTTGGGCAAAAGCTGAGTGTAATTGCGCAAGTATCGTCATAGGTTTGGGTTCAAATATTGTGATTGCGATCCGCCAAAGGCGTCGCGAAGCTATGGCTATTCTGTCATATTCGCCCGTCCCCCAACCCCTATTCCCAAACTGCTCATGCCCCAAGCATCCCGCCACGCTCCCTGACGGTCACCCGCCAGCCCCAGCCCCCCAGAAATGTATCGCACTTGACCCCACACTCCGATAAACTCAAAACAAAGAGCAATCCAATCCAATCGCTACTGAATTTGCATGGTCTTCGCTGCTGCTGACATGGCTGACGCCGATCGTTCGCCCCAACCCGCCTCTGGCTCAAATTTTGACGTTATTGTTATTGGTTCTGGCATTGGGGGCTTGGTGACAGCCACCCAGCTAGCGGCGAAGGGGGCCAAGGTGCTGGTCCTGGAACGCTATCTCATCCCCGGTGGCAGTGCCGGGTATTTTGAACGACAGGGCTATCGCTTTGATGTGGGGGCCTCGATGATCTTTGGCTTTGGCCAGCAGGGAACAACCAATCTTTTAACCCGTGCCCTGGCCGCCGTCAATGTCAGCCTGGAAACGATCCCCGATCCGGTACAGATTCACTATCACTTGCCAGGGGGCCTCGATCTCCAGGTCCATCGGGACTACGAGCAATTCCTAGCCGCCCTCACGGCCTATTTCCCCCACGAAGAACGCGGGATTCGTCAGTTCTATGATGAATGCTGGCAAGTGTTTAACTGCCTCAATGCGATCGAACTCCTTTCCCTCGAAGAACCCCGTTATCTGGCCCGTGTCTTTTTCCAAAACCCAGGGGCCTGTCTAGGGTTAGTGAAATATCTGCCCCAAAATGTTGGCGAGGTTGCCCGACGCTATATCAGCGATCCCGATTTGCTCAAGTTTATTGACATGGAGTGCTATTGCTGGTCGGTGGTCCCCGCCGATCGCACCCCCATGATCAATGGGGGGATGGTGTTCAGCGATCGTCATTACGGGGGGATTAACTATCCCAAGGGCGGGGTGGGCCAAATTGCCCAGAAACTGGTGGAAGGACTGGTTAATGCAGGCAGTCACATTCGCTATCGATCCAGGGTCACACAAATCCTGACCAGCCAGGGACAGGCAACGGGCGTCCAACTGGCCTCTGGGGAGGTCTATTATGCCCGTCGGATTGTGTCGAATGCAACCCGTTGGGATACCTTCCCGGATCTGCTGCCCACGGTACCCATGCCAGCGGCGGAGCAAAAGTGGCAGCGTCGCTATCAAAAATCCCCCAGTTTCCTGAACCTGCACCTGGGCATTGAAGACCCCCACGGCCAAGTCCTGCCCCCCGGCACGGCCTGTCACCACATTGTGCTGGAGGATTGGCAGAAAATGGAGGACCCGGAAGGCACGATTTTTGTGTCCATTCCCACTCTCCTTGATCCCAGCCTAGCGCCGCCTAACTGCCATATTATCCATACCTTTACCCCCAGTTGGCTGGAGGACTGGCAGGGGTTATCGCAACGGGAGTATGAACGCAAAAAGGAGGCCGCCGCCGAACGGGTGATCGATCGCCTAGAGGTGGTTTTCCCAGGCTTGATTGTGACCCAGGACTATCAGGAAGTCGGGACACCGCGTAGCCACCGCCGTTTTCTGGGGCGATCGGACGGCACCTATGGCCCCATCCCGCGCCGCCAACTGCGGGGCCTGCTGGGGATGCCCTTTAATCGCACGGCCATTCCGGGGTTGTATTGTGTGGGCGACAGTACGTTCCCAGGCCAGGGCTTGAATGCGGTGGCGTTTTCGGGTTTTGCCTGTGCCCATCGTATTGCCACCGACCTAGGGTTATGACAGGAGCGCCTTGCCGCGCAAATGCACCGTCAACGGTGACCCGCGATAGGTTCCCGCTATCTCCACCTCACAGCCGTCGGGTTGGTCGGGTGGACAATCTGGGCACGCATATACGGCTCCCCGATATTTCAAGTATTTACCCTTTGCATCCAGGGTAGCTTCCGAATTGGCACCCGCGAGTTCTGCCCCTGCTATGGTTGGCTCTGGCCCTAGTGCGTCCGTTACCGGTTCGAGGGGGACGGGTGGGCGAACTTCGACTCCCCGATATTTCAAGCATTTCCCCTTGGCCCCAATGGCTGCATCGGTCGGGGGTGCGGTCGGCTCTGCCACGGGGGACGGGTGGGTTGGCGTCAGCGTCAGTGCATCTATCCCAGTTCCGGCGGGGACCGGGTGACCTTCCACCTTGGGGATCGAGGCGAGGGCGCGTTGGGCCGCGATTAACCCAGCCAACAACAAGAGGAGCAACACGGGCCAGGGTACAGAAACTAAACCGACCACAATAATCGCAACGGCAGCGATCACTGCCAGAACAGTCATTAGCGGCATCAAAAAAGACATTTGCGTAACCTCAGTTCTCGCAAGGAGGAGTTGGGGGACCGATCGCTGACACCAGGTTGGATCTACGGGGATTACCTCACCGCTGACGGCCCATACCCCAAAGGGTCCATCCCAACCCGTCCAATACTCAGCGGTTATGGGATCAGGCGGGTCATGGGCCACTAACCGCGTTCGCGCCGCGTCTCCGCAGGAAAATTGCACAACCCACAATGACGTTCTTATCCAAATTTATTTACTCGAACTTACTCGAATAAGT
Source organism: Coleofasciculaceae cyanobacterium bin_20 (assembly GCA_037445115.1). GTDB lineage: Bacteria > Cyanobacteriota > Cyanobacteriia > B231 > B231 > Trichothermofontia. Next base: position 18,114 of record JBBILC010000043.1, on the reverse strand, counting down.
ATTAATCTCTAACGTCAGCGATCGGTGAGTACTTGACCCCTCACTGCATAGTACTCCGATTCTTGGGCGTGGATACTGAATTTTCTGGAAAGCTTGACAGACGTGGCCTAACCGGGATCAGGTGCGATCGAGATCCTGAAGCGCTAGGGCCAGATCGGCGGTTAATTGGGCGGCCATTGGTTTGCGGGGACCGGTTGTGTAATTGGCCACGGGTAAGGAGGAGCCGATTTTGATCGTTATCCCACAGCGCCAGTGGGGAATGGTGTGCCCGTACTGCAAACTGATCGGCACCACCTGAACGTTGGCATCAGGTTGTAAAGTCGCGGCCTGGAGGGCCAAGCGGGCCAATCCCGGCTTGAGCGGATGCACCTGCCCATCCCGGAAAATGCCGCCTTCGGGGAATATCACCAACATATCCTGCTGTTGTAGGATCTCAATCCCGTGGCGCAGGCTGCTCACCCCCGGTTTACGGGTATCGACGGGGAATCCCCCTGTCTGGCGAATGAACCAGCCCTGCACCCCCCGCACCTCGTCCGCCGTCACCATAAAGCGTAGGTCTCGCCCAGTGGTGGCTCGTCCCACCGCATAGGGGATGACTAACCCATCCCACCGCGATCGATGGGTTGGCGCAAGGATCACCGGACCCTGACGGGGGATATTCTCCACCCCGATGACTTGGATTTTCCCAAAGTAGCAGGGGAGGACCAGGTGCCGCCCCAGGGTATAGAGCACGGGGAATAGCCAGGGTGAAATATGCGATCGGCTAGGGACTTCCGGCCCAGGGGTAAGGTTGAGGGGCAGGCTCAGTTGAGGGGTCGGTTGAGGGGTCGGTTGAGGGGTCGGTTGAGGGGTCGGTTGAGGGGTATGCAGTTGCATCATCATGGGATCGGTCTCACACATCCAACCATGCCTAGGGGCTGTTACCCCGCGAACGGCAATGGGTTAACAACTCTCAGCGTAATCATCCCTTGGACCGATCGTGCTCCCCCCAGGACACTTTCTGGACTGGCTCAGCCCCCCAGAGGGGCGCGACTGGCGTTGATGACTGGCAGCCACCACCCTGCCTTAACTGGAATTAGCCGAAAAAATACGCAGGGGTTAAGGGCATTCCATCCCCATTAGCAATGAGGTAAAACAGTAGCCAATTTTAGATATTTATCATTTTAGCAAATCGTGTCTATTTAGGCAGAAAATTTTGGGGTAAACCTGGCTGTCTCACCTCTAGGAAGGTAGGTTTTCATCACTCGTCTGTGGGAATTCATGCTGAATTCCCAGGCTTAAGCCATCGGAGGGATCAATAATGAGCCATTCATCTCGTACTTGGTTAACTTTAGTTAAAATCCCTTGAAGCTTCAGGAGCCTACCTTTATAGTAGTAATTGAAGCGAAGAGCTTCCCTGGCAGATAAACCCCTAGTAAAGGAGAAAGGTCAATTTCAGTTCTATCTGTCTCGTTCGACAACACTTCTTCCGAAAACTAATAGATCCTCGATTACAACAACAGGGAGCAAACTTAGCAGGTTAATTTTTACCTAGTAAGTCTCCGGGTAGTTACGGGAAAAGGGGGATCTGACTTAGCGACTAGGACAGGAGTGTTGTTGTTTTAAAGTCTTTTGAAAATCCTACTCAGGCTTTGGGTGGTTGCTTGGATTTAGAGCAGAATTGTTGAGCGCGATCGCTACCGCGCTAAGCAGCGAGTGTATTTTTAGGTGCCAAAGTCGCCAGGATGGGGAACCGTATTGGGAATCTCGATTAATTGAGGTCGGGCGGCGGAGCTACCTCAACCTCTTAATAACTGCGTGGACTAACTGCGTGGGCACCGTTGCGAAAATTGATATTTTTCGAGGTGCCCGATTGATCGATGGGTTGATTGACGCAAATTGCCAGTTACGGGGATTCCGATTAAAATCGGTTCAACTCTGGGTGGCGCTGACAAGAGGGGTTACCTTGGCTCTGGTTGTTAGTCCCACTGCGATCGCTAGTGTGACAACGACAATAGGTGGGCGAATGATATGGCGATTATTGCGCTAAAAGCCTGGTATCTGCGGGAGTATGAACCCCTACGGGAATTGGAAAAACGTCCCCACGATTTGCGGCTGAGTAAGAATAGCCTGCTCAAGTCGGCTCTGCGGGCTGATTTTTTGGATGAGGTTGAGGCCGTCAAACAAGCTGACTGGTTCCAGCACTACCTGGAGGGGGGCATTGTCGAGTTTTATATCGAAGGGAGTGGTGGCTATAGTATTGCCAATATCGATTTGGTTAGCCATGAGATCTATTTCACGAAGCGGGAGGTCATGGCCCACCTGGAACCCAGCATTTTCTTTTGTTACCAAACGGATTACCCTGAATCGGGCGATCGCATCCGCGCCGAACTGGCGAAAACCCTGAAAACCCTGAACGAAAAATCCCGACTGCCCTTGACCCTGGCGGAGTCCCATCGGCTGGGGGAAGGTCCCGTGCGCCTGAATAGCACCCTAATGCGGAAAATTCGGACCAGCCTATTGTTTATTGCCGATACGACCCCGATCGCCCAACTGCCCACCGATCCCCCCCAGTTGCTCCCCCATCCGGCGGTGTGTGTGGAAATGGGCTATGCGCTCCACAGCAAGCATTCTGAGCAAATTCTCACGGTACAGATGGAGCGGCCTGATCTCCCCGGCCAGTTTCCCTTCGACTTGCCCAGCCAGCAACGCCTATCCTTCAAAACAGCGGCGGAGTTGCACCGCACCCTCCCAGAGGCGATCGTTGCCCAACTAAAACGTTACAATTTGTTCCCCTAGTTCCATCCCCCCGGCATAATAGGGGGCGGAGCATTCAAGCAGGATAAACCGTTACTATGCCTAAGCCATCGGAATTCGCTGTGCATCTGCTGCTCAAGGGCGGGCACCGGGAAGAGGTGCGTTTCTCTACGATTCAGGATTTTCAGAAGTGGTACAGCAGCGAATTGATGCCCAAGGCCACCTCGGATGATTTCATCACGGTGCCAATCAAGAATTTGCAAGGAGAGTATATGGTGGCGCGTCCCTCTAGTATCCTGGCCATTCGGGTGGAGCCGGTCTTTAGTTCCAGCGTCGATCGGTTCTAAGCGCGATCCGTTCTAGGTGCGATCGGTTCTAGGAATCGTGACGAAATATTCATACCCCCGTCTCCCTAAACCCGTGGGGGTGGGCGGGTTCATACAGGTTGTTGCCGTCGGGATCTTGGGGGATGGGCGGGTTCATACAGGTTGTTGCTTTTCTATCCAGATTTTGCGGCAACCCGCCCCTACATCAACCTAATGATGTCATCAGGATGTCGTTAGGATGCCTTGTCAATCAGGTTGTCTAGGGTGATGGGTTAATGCATTGCTGGCTGTTACAGAAAAGGGATGCCAAGCGGACGATCGCGACGATGCTGATCGGCTTGACTGTGTTTATGGCAGGCACGCACCGAGGGGCCGCAGAACCCCCGCTCCGACCCATGCCCTTGAGCGCGATCGCGGCTGATCCCGCTGAAGTTCCCTTGGGACAGGATGACCGTCTTTGGGGCCAACCGGGGCAACCGGGCGATCGCGCGACGCTCCTCCGGGCAATTGATCATAGTCTGCGGTACTTGGCCAGCGATCGGGCGGTGAATGATTACCAGAAGATCGATCGCACGGCCTTTGGGACGACCTCAGCCACAGCGTTAAGGTCGCGGGTTCGGCGCAGTCTGCAACGGTTTCGGCACCTGGTGATGACCCAACCGAATGCGACGGCGTTGCAACGGGCGGTGGCCCAGGAATTTGTGCTGTACCAGGCGATCGGTAAGGATGGCCAAGGGACCGTTGGCTTTACGGGCTATTTTGAACCAACCTACCGCGCCAGTCGAGTGCCCACTGCGGAATATCGCTATCCCTTGTTCCGCCGTCCGCCCAATCTGGAGCAATGGCCTAGCCCCCATCCCACCCGCCTGCAACTGGAAGGGGCCGATGGTTTGCAATTTGCCCAGGGGCCGTTACGGGGGTTGGAATTGGTGTGGTTGCGCGATCGCCTGGAAGCGTTCTTGGTGCAAGTGCAGGGATCAGCCCGTTTACAGTTAACCGATGGTCGCACGCTGACGGTGGGCTATGCCGGACGGACGGACTATCCCTACGTGGGCATTGGCCGGGAATTGGTGAACGCGGGCAAATTTACCCTAGAAGAACTCACCCTCCCGCGCCTCGTCCAGTATTTCCGCGACCATCCTGACGAACTCGATATCTATCTCCCCCGTAATCAACGCTTTATCTTCTTCAAAGAAACCCACGGTGCGCCCGCGACGGGCAGTATTGGGGTGCCGGTTTTGGCTGGACGCTCGATCGCGACGGATAAAACACTTTTCCCACCGGGGGCCTTGGCGCTGATCCATACGCAACTGCCGGAGGTTGAGGCGGGCGGTGGGTTGGCGCAACGCTTGGTCAGCCGCTATGTCCTGGATCAGGATACGGGGGGGGCGATTAAGGGACCGGGACGGGTGGATGTGTTTATGGGGACGGGCCAGGGGGCAGGCGATCGGGCGGGACTCGTTAATGCTACGGGGCAGCTTTATTATTTGTTGCTCCGGGAATAGGTGGGGGATGCCTTTGTGCCTTTGTGCCTTTAGTTTGATTGGGAACCACTAAGACACGAAGAACACCAAGAGACGCGAAGGAATTTTGGGATTCTAGGCAAAGATACTAAGATGGATGACAACCGAACACTTGGAGGATACGGCTCAGGGAGTTGAGTGCTGAACGACCGCCAAGATCGTCAACGATTGGCTACGCATGGAAGTTTCCTTCAACACGACCCTGCTCATGGTCTTAACTGTGATTGCGGGGATTAGCGCCCAAGTCCTGGCCGAGTACCTGCGGGTCCCCGGCATTGTTTTTCTGTTGCTGTTTGGTATTTCGCTAGGACCCAGTGGTCTGGGGATTCTCCATCCGGCCCTGCTGGGCAATGGCCTGGAGGTGATTGTGGCCCTGTCGGTGGCCCTGATCCTGTTCGAGGGGGGCCTGAATCTGGAGTTGCGGGAGTTGGGCCGGGTTTCAACCAGTTTGCGCAATTTGGTGACGATCGGGACCCTGATCACCCTCATTAGTGGTGGCATGGCGGCCCATTGGTTGGGGGAATTTCCCTGGCCGATCGCGTTCCTGTTTGCCTCATTAGTGGTGGTAACGGGACCCACGGTGATCAACCCCTTGTTGCGGCAGGTAAAGGTCAACCGATCGGTGGCAACGCTGCTGGAGGGGGAAGGGGTCCTGATCGATCCGGTGGGGGCAATCCTGGCGGTGGTGGTGCTGGATATTATCCTCAATGGTGATACGGAAATCTGGCCGATCGTCAGTGGGCTACTGTTACGTCTGGGGATTGGCGCGGGGATTGGGGCAGCGGGGGGCTGGCTGCTGGGGATTTTTTTGAAGCGATCGCGGTTTTTAACCGAGGGGCTGGCGAGTTTAGTGGTCCTGGCCTGGTTATGGGGCCTCTTTGGGCTGGCTCAAAGTATTCAAGCGGAGTCAGGGCTGATGGCCACCGTGGTGGCCGGGATTGTGCTTCGGGCATCGGAAGTGCCAGAGGAGCGGCTGATCCGGCGGTTTAAGGGACAGTTGACGATTCTTTGCGTATCGGTCCTGTTCATCCTGCTATCGGCGGATTTATCGATCGCCAGTATTTTTGCCCTGGGATGGGGGGGACCGCTGACGGTTTTAAGCCTCATGCTTCTGGTGCGGCCCCTCAACGTCTGGCTCTGCACCTGGACCAGTAGCCTCACCTGGCGACAAAAGCTTTTCCTCAGTTGGGTGGCTCCGCGTGGCATCGTTTCCGCATCGGTGGCCTCCCTCTTTGCGATTTTGCTCACCGAGCGGGGGATTAACGGGGGCGACTCGATCAAAGCCCTTGTCTTTCTGACCATTATTCTGACGGTTTTCTGTCAGGGCTTAACGGCAGGGGTCCTGGCGAAAATTTTGGGGATTACTTCGACCCAGGCAACGGGTGCGGTCATTGTCGGATCAAATCCCGTCAGCCGTCTGATTGCACGGCTATTTCAAGAACGGGGCGAGTTTGTGGTCCTGATCGATAGCAATGCGGAAGCCTGTCGCGAAGCCGCTGAGAAAAACCTGCGCTCCTTTGTCAGCAGTGCCCTGGATGCGGAAGCGTTGGAAAAGGCGGGGTTGCCGCAGGTAGGGACCTTCCTCGTACTGACCAGTAATGGCGAAGTGAATGCCGTCGTTGCTGAGAAGGCCATCGAAGAATTCCAACCTCCGCGCACCCTGGCGATCTTCCCCCCGGATGTAGACACGACGGCCACGACCAGTAAGTTGAAAGTGCGGCAAGCCTTTTTGCCCGGTCTGTCGCTCAAGATGTGGAACGACTATATGAACGAGGGCAGCGTCAAGCTGGGGGAAACGGTGTTACGGGAGCAGGGCTTTTTGTTCCAACAGGCCCACCTCAAGGCGCTGATCCGTTCCCAGGAGTTGCTGCCCCTTTTGCTGGAGCGGGAGGACCAACTGCAAGTGATGGCGGCATCGGACGAGTGGCGACCGGGCGATCGCATTATTTACCTGCTCCATGATCCCAAGCCGGTGCTGCTGAAACGCCTCTCCGGTAGCAGCAAGCAGGATTTGATCAACCATCAAGCCGACACGCCCCTGGTACTGGAAAAACTGCCGACGGTGGAAGAGGTGCCCGTGAGTTTCCCGTTCCAGGATTTGACCGTGCCCAGCCCGCCACCGCCGAATGACTTGGCTGTTCGCGATGGCGAGGAAAATCCTGCGGTTCCATCGGCAGCGCCACCCCCTACACCTGAGGTTAGCCCCAAAACCTAGGACAGCAAAGATAACGTTTCGCAATGTTGGTAGTCACGACTTTAGTCGTTGCCGGCTAAAGCCAGCCCTACGAACGTTTGCGGCTACTGAACTGGGTTGTTCCCCAAGATGGGTAATGCGCTCTGGCAGAATTGGCTATTGTCCCTAGGCGATCGCCCAACCTGAGGAATTGGAAAACAATGGCCATCACTACCGCATCGCAGCACTGCGCAATCGCACGAGCATTTCGGCCTCAACCTGGGGTTGCCTTTGGTCGGGGAAGACGGGGGTAGAGCCGCGATCGTTGCGGCTAATTTTCAGCGCCTTTGGCTGGGAACTGGCTCCCGCTGATATGATCACCACTAGGGCTGATAGCTTGCTGGCCAAGGGCCAGTTTTCGATCACTTACGGCCCCCAGGGGAAGCAGCGGCGGCTGTGGAGATCCCCCAGTCGCAATGTCGCACAGGGGCTGCTGGACTCCAGCGAGAGACTGGCTTCCCAGGCGGCCAGATTTCGCGTTTTCCACGCCGCTGTTTTGTGGCCTGGGGATGACGGTCAGCCATATAGCATCCCCGCTGGCATGGCTCATGGAGGAATCCAGGGAGAGGCTATTTTGCTGCAACCTATTGACTTGCTAGGCGCTGATTATCGTCGCATCCTAGAATTCCTGCTGGAGCAGGAGGCCGAAGGCAACATTGTGGTGATCACGTCTAACATCACGGATGTTTGCCTGCACACTAATTCCTTATTGTTGCCCAGCCGTGGCCTACGCCAACCTGCGGATTGGTGTGGTTACGGCTACCGTCGTAGTTGGCGGCGATCCTTGGAGGATTTTGGGCAAACCAACCCGGAATATGATCACCTCAAGGCACTGCTGGCCAGAGATGGGGAGGCCAGGGATTACGAGTACACGCTCTTTCGGCCCGATGTTGATAGCAACCCATTGCTAGATGCCCAGGTTCGCTACCAGACCTCCTACTTCCTGTGCCGGGACTATCTGGGCCATGAGGTGCGGATCGGGGTTTCACGGCCCCAAGACTATGAGGTTCTCGACCTCAGGACGGGCGTTCGCCTAGGGCGCTAACCCCCCAGTACCGCCAATACTGCTGCCAGCGGCAGATCAAAATCCTCGGCTAGGTCTACCCGTGAGTCCCCCGCCTGGTCTTGGTTTCGGCTTTATCGGGAGAAGCGGTCTTGCCCGGTCTTGCCCTCAGCACCAACCTCCTTTGGTGCGGGTTCAAGGGGCATCGCCACCTGGGTTGGGTGGTGGGTGGTCCACGAACCGATACAATGGCAGGTAGGTGTTTATCCCAGAACTGAAACACTTGCCATCCCCTGAGTGCGAGGGCAATTGAGCGTGATCGTGATCCCCCATGCCCCCGGCCCTTGATGCAATGACCCAATTGCCGAACCAGGTGAGTCGTAAGCGGGGGGTGCTGCTAAGTGGACAGGGCTACCAGCGGCTACAGCAGGCGATCGCCCAAGCTGAGGAATTGGAAAACGCTGGCCATCACTACAGCATCGAAGCCCTGAGCGATCGCACGAGCGTTTCGGCCTCAACCTGGGGTCGCCTTTGGTCGGGGAAGACGGGGGTAGATCCGCGATCACTGCGACTAATATTCAGCGCCTTTGGCTTGGAACTGACCGCTGCTGATGTCAAAGTTCCCGATGGAGCGACTATTGGAGCGACTATTTCCCGCGATCGCGAACTTGGGC
>JBBILC010000043.1:0-9537 GCA_037445115.1 Coleofasciculaceae cyanobacterium bin_20 | reverse complement strand
ATCGAAGCGCGGGCATTGCAGGAAATTTCCCAACCCGGTTGCGTGCTACGGATTAAAGCCCCGCACGGCTTTGGTAAAAGTTCCCTGTTACTCAGGGTGCAGGCGCAGGCGCAGCAGTTAGCCTATGCCACCGTCCCGATTGACCTGAAGCAAGCCGATCTGGACACCTTAGCTAACCCGGATGCATTCCTCCGCTGGTTTTGCGTGGCTTGCACCCTCAGCTTGGGTTTCACCCTTGATCTTGATGCCCACTGGAACGAGTTGGTAGGGCGGCAACTCAGCACGACCCTCTATGTGCGGGATCAACTCTTAGGCAGGATCGATCGCCCCCTGGTCCTCGTGATTAAGCAACTCGATCGCATTTTTGAGTACCCGGAAACGGCCCGCTCGTTTTTGCCCCTGCTGCGCTCCTGGCATGAGGAGGCCCGCCACGATCGCCTATGGCAACAGTTACGCCTGGTAGTGGCCTATGCCACCGATAGTTATTTGCTTCTAGACATTAATTACTCACCGTTTAATGTGGGTTTGCCCCTGACACTACCGGAATTTACCCCAGATCAGGTGCGATCGCTGGCGGCGGCCTACCAATTGGGCTTACCGGATGATGACATCACCCAACTCATGGCCCTGGTTGGGGGCAATCCCCGCTTGATCCATCTTGCCCTATATCATTTGGGCAATGGTCTACTGACGTTGACTGAGTTAGTGGCAACGGCTAGCTGTCAGGGGAGCATTTACCAAAGCCAATTGCAACCGTTACTGGCGTTTGTGCAAGAACGACCCGCCGCGATCGCGGCGATGCAAACCTTATTGCTAAGCCAAGATGCCCCAAACTTAGATCCTCGGTTAGCCTATCAATTAGCGGGCATGGGCCTGATTAAGGCTGTGAATGGGTGCTGGCAAATGAGTTGTGGTCTCTATCGTGATTATTTCCGTCAATACTTATTAGTGATGGAGAAAAACTAACCTTTCCAATTTTGTTTAGCTCTAGAAAAAATTTCGTCTAATTGCTGCCCTTCATAGATCTGATGAGAAATTTCTACATAGTCAGTTGCGTTCTGGTTGATTAATGCCAGAAAGCGTAGAGTATCTGCCATACCGAGTTCTTTTTTGAGGGTGGCAAGTGCTCTGACTCGAAGTTGAGCATCATTCAATGTTGGAGTGGAATCTGTCATGGGTTTTCTCTCCGAATATAATCAACTGGATTCATGATTTCACAAGCTAATACAAGCCCCTGGGCTTGACGCATGAGGGCATCATCACAGGTGAGGAAGAAGTTTGCCTGGGCATAGCTAGCACACGCCACATGCAAAATATCCTTGGCCGAAAATTTACCTTGCTGAATTAGTCCTTGGGCAAGGCTATAGATGGCATCTTCTGGGGCAATTCTAATCTGACACAGGGTGGAAAGTTCCAGGGCGAATTCTTGTCGCTCTGGAAAGGGGCAGAGTAGCGTTTCATCTTCATGCATAAATGACCAGATCAACTGAACCGTTTGAGCTTCTGCCCGATTGAAGATTTCCTGACAGGCTAACGCTTCAATTTGAATGCGAATCTGCTTGGGATCATCAAATCTTCGCTGAAAGCAGTTGTAGTCCAGATAAATCAAGTCCATGCGCTTGATTCTCCCTGACTCTCAATCTGTTGCAACTGCTCCTGTGCCCATTCTCGTAGCTGCTTATCAGGGGCATTGATAGCGTGATCGATCAATAAATCAATTTTTTCAGAATTGGTAGAATTTATCCATAGATAATTCAGTATATATTGAGTTAATCTAGAATCTATATCTGAAGATATGTCAATAAGTTCTAGAAAGACTAATTTTAAGTCTTGGCTATTGCTTAGAATTTTTGAAATTGAGTGGACACACTTATAATGAACATCCCAACCAAATAAACCTTGAAATTCAAGAGTTCTGCCAACTTGACATCCGCAGTCATGCATATAGAAAAGAATGTTTTTGAGTTTAGTAAAAATTTCATTTTTTAGTTCTCTTGTCTCTGGTTTAGATTCAATATCTATTAAGCACTCTGTAGCCAAAAAAATTCCTTCAAAAACTGGATGATATTTATTGGCAACATTTTTAATTAAAGTGATGGCAACTTTGACTCCACTCATATTACAGATGAGCTTTAGCACTTCATGCCAAGTTTCATCTTGCCAGTGTTGTCCAAATACCTCATCGCGCAATTGTTCAAAGGTGAGAGTGCGTTGTTTCTCAAAGCGATGGACAATTTCAACAGCACAAAAATATTCCAAGAAGGTTCGGTGTATGAAGCCGTAGGTGTCGGTTCCACGATAGCAGAGAATAAAGTTGCGTTCTCGCAGTTGGTGAATTAAGAGATTAGCTTTTTCGCGGGGTTCACTGAAGCCCTGATCGCGCAAATAGTCGGTCAGAATGCGGGTGAGGCGTTCTGCACTGATCAAGTTACCCTTTAGCCCTTCTTCTCCTGCCTGCATCTCATAGGCAATCAGGCGCAACATCTCCTGTTTTTCCCGTCGCCCGATCACATCCATCGGAATTTGCAAGCGCTTGTGATCTACATCCCAGTGGTAGAGCAACACTCGCGAAGCCTGATCGTAGAGGTCGGCCCGATCGCGGGGTAACTCCTGCCGTCGATTCAGAATTGCCATCATCGTCAGCAACAGTGGATTGTCTGCCAGGTTTGCGATCGCGCTGGAGTTGCCGATCGCATCCTTTAATCGCTGTTTCAGGCGCACTTTATCGGGATCGCTGCCCATTGATAGGTCATACCAGCGATCGATAAACTCGTGAATCTCATCGGTATCCAGGGATTGAATGGTGAAATGTCGAAATCCGCTGTGTTGCAGGTGATCGGGGTTGTAGCCGATAATTCGAGATGTGACCAACACCTGAGCTTTAGGATATTGCTGTGAAAAGCGAATGATGTCGTCAATGACAGTCGATTGAGTGGCGCGATCAAATACCTCATCCAGACCATCAAACATTACAAGTGTGGGAGACTCCAGTAAATGCTGATGCAGTTGTCGCTGATCAAACTGCCAATCCACGCCTCGACCTTGATGCAGAAATTCGAGAAAGTTCGCAGATGGATTAATGGCAAATTCCCGCAACTCAATCAATAACGGCAGTTTCTCCGTCTTACCCTCAACCCATTCCAGGGCCAGATATTGCAACAGACTCGACTTGCCGGAACCTGGATCTCCTAGAATCACCGCCCGTTGCGAATTTGCTACTGCTTCTAAAACCTTTCGTTCGGGTTGCTGAAAATACGCATGGCGATAATGCTCTAAGGCTTCAAGTGATAAATCTACTTCGAGTTGTCCTTTGGCTTGCAGTTGTCGTTTCAAGTCCAGAGGCAGGTCGTAGCGCATGGAAGGCAAGGCTTCTCGCACCGTTTGTTCAATAAACATTGCCCAGAGCTTGATGGCATCGACGCGATCGGTTCTGTCGAGGGTGTACAACTTCAGATAGCCATAGCTCGACTGCAAACTGGCTCGATAGGTCTCAACATCAAATCCGGGGGAAAGTTGGGTGGTATTGCGGGCAATGTCTTCTAGCAAGTCGGTTTCAAGCAGCGATCGCAACTCTGGGTTCGCTTTAACAATACCTTTGACCTCATATACATATTCTTTGCAAATCCCCCGCCAATCAAACTCCTCTGCGGGAAATTGCCATCCAGAACCTTGATACTGTTTTGCCCAAATTTGCTCTAACTGCTCGTAATTAATTTTTTTACAATCCTTTTCAAAAGCTTTTCCCAGAATAGGGCGCACCGCCTTATCCTGTACAAACTTCTTGATCACTGCCTTGTAATGATGCTGAATACTGGTTTCGGGAACATTGTTAATCTGAAGCTCTTTAATAAATCGCTTGATAAAGTAGCCAACTGCCTCTGCCATTGGTGTTTTCAGCGCTGTGGCATTGAGTCGGTTGACTCCGCCACTCAGGCAATCCTTGAAAAAATCTTGAACATACCCTTCTAGAACAGGTTTACTCAAGTCAAGAACCTGCTCTAGCACTAACTTGCCTAGCTCTACCCCTGTTGTGGCTGCCAACCATTCCAGCATACTAAGATTTCAGACCGACCCAACACTACACCCAACACTACCTCTAATATCGCATCCAGATCATGGAGATGCCAGAGATTCCCAGCCCAAGCCACAACAGGCAACCTTTCACGACATCCTCGCCCATAACCCAGGCAGTACAACTAGGTATTCAGTAAAGCAGTCAGGCTGGCTAGACGTAAGATGGGTGGGGGAAGTGGGAGAGACTTGCTTGTCTAAACAACCCAGTGCGTGAGGCAACTGAGCCATGATGTCTACGTTTCGCTATAACGTGGGGGGCTGCTTGCAAGTTGATGCACCCACCTATGTGGTGCGACAGGCCGATCGCGACCTCTATACTGCCCTGAAAACCGGCGAGTTTTGCTACGTCTTCAGTGCCCGCCAGATGGGCAAGTCATCGCTCTTGGTGCGGGTGAAGGAGCGATTACAGCAAGAAGGTGCCCGCTGTGCCTACCTGGATATGACCCGTTTGGGTAGTGAGGGTCTCACACAACCGCAGTGGTATGCCGGGGTGGTGATGAGCTTGCTGCAAAGTTTGGGCCTGTTATCCCAGATGAATTTTCGCAATTGGTGGCAAGCAGATGCGGATTTAACCCTGGTGCAACGGCTGAATCAACTGGTAGAAGCGGTCTTGATCACGGATAGCCAGGGACCACCCCTCTACATTTTTATTGACGAAATCGATAGTTTACTAAGTCTCAACTTTGCAACCGACGACTTTTTCGCCTGGATACGGGCTTGCTATAACCAGCGATCGCACGACCCACGCTACCATCGCCTCACCTTTGCCCTGTTTGGGGTAGCTACCCCCTCGGATTTAATTGCGGATAAACGCCGCACCCCCTTTAACCTGGGACAAGCGATTCGACTAGAAGGCTTTAGCCTCGCCGAAAGTGCGCCCCTGCAACCGGGCTTGGCTCCCTATGTGTCCTGTCCGGCAGCCGTGCTACAGCGCATCCTCGACTGGACCGGCGGCCAACCCTTTCTCACCCAAAAACTCTGTCAAATCGCGGTGCAGGTGGCCCAATCCGCAGCGACGTTGCCGTTATCCCTCTCCCCTGGTATGGCGACGGTGTGGGTGGATGATTGGGTGCGATCGCACCTGTTAGACAACTGGGAAAACCAGGACGAACCGATCCACCTGCGCACGATCCGCGATCACCTCTTCTGGTACCAAAATCGCACGGCACGTCTGTTGGGGATTTACCAGCAACTCCTGGCCGATGAGCCGGTTTATACCGATGACAGTCGAGAACAGATTGATCTGTTGCTATCGGGTCTAGTCGTGCGGCGGGGCCATCAACTGGCGATCAAAAACCGCATTTACCGCGAGGTGTTTACCGCAACTTGGGTGACCCGGCAACTCCACCGCCTACGCCCCTATGCCCATGCGATCGAGGCTTGGGTCGCTTCGCAACGGCAGGATGCTAGCTGGCTGCTGCGGGGGCCAACGCTCCTAGAGGCTGAGCAGTGGGCACGGGACAAAAGCCTCAGCGATCTGGATTACCAGTTTCTCGCCGCGAGTCAGGATGCCGAACGGCAGCACATCCAGCAATTACTCGATGCAAAAGCCGAAAGTGAACGGTTCTTTCGGCAACTGGCGGAAGCGGTGCCCCAGATCGTGTGGATCGCGGAACCCAATGGCCAACTCTCCTATATCAATCAACAGGGGAATCGTTTCTTGGGGCCGTCCTTATCCGATCTCAAGGTCTGGAAACGCGAGGCGGTGATCCACCCCGATGATATCGATCGCACGGGGGCGGTGTGGCAAGAGGCTCTGCGGCTCGGTCAAACCTACGAAGTGGAACTGCGAATGCGGGGGGGATGGCACCTATCGTTGGTTCCTCAACCGGGCGACACCCATCTGTGATGCCAACGGTCAAGTAGCAAAGTGGTTTGGCACCAGCACCGACCTGGATAACCTGAAGCGGATCGAAGAGGCAAAACGGCTCCAGGAGGTGGAAAAACGGCTACAACAGGAACAACGGGCGGGTCGGTTGCAGCGCTGGCTCTTGGGAACGGTGAGCGTCGCCTTTGTGATCGCCAGTGGCTTGAGTGTTTTTGCCTTTGCCCAGAAACGACAGGCGAGTTTACGGGAAATTGAGGCGATCGCCAATACTGCGGAAGCCCAGTTTGCTTCGGGTAATCGTTTAGATGCCCTCGTTTCGGCGCTGCAAGCCGATCAGCGACTCCGGCAGGTATGGCAGGCTCCCCCTACCCTGGCGAACCAGGTCGATCGCGAGTTGCACCGGGCTACCTTCCAATCTGTGGAGCAAAATCGACTGAATGCAGAGCAAGGGCGAGTACGGGGGATTGCCGTCAGCCCGGAGGGGCAACTGATCGCCGCCACCTATGAAGAACCCGTCATTATCCTCTGGGGAAGGGATGGTCAAGTGTTGCGCACCATCCCCGAAAAAGCGCGAGAGGTTGTCTTCAGCCCTGATGGGCAAATCCTGGCGGCGGCAATGGACGATCGCACGGTGCGGTTATGGCATCGGGATGGGACCCCGATCGCGACGCTGAAGGGGCATCAGGAGCGGGTGCTGTCGGTGGCATTCAGTCCTGATGGCCAGTGGCTTGCCTCAGCAGGTAATGACAAACTGATCAAACTCTGGAACCGCAAGGGGCAACTCCTGCGCACCCTGAGTGGGCACCAAGGGAGTATCTGGCAGGTCAGGTTTAGTCCCGATGGGAAAAGCTTAGCCTCGGCGAGTGCTGATAACACCGTCAAACTCTGGTCGATGGATGGCACCCGTAGCCGCTCCTTAACCAACCCGATCGCGTCCAGCGAAGGCGAAAATCGCCTCTTGAGTGTAGCCTTTAGTCCCGATGGGCAAACCCTGGTGGCAGGAGATTGGTACGGCAATCTTCTCTGGTGGGACCGCGAGGGCCGTTTGATTCAAAGTACCCGTGAACATCGGAACGCCGTGGGCAGTCTGGCCTTTAGCCCCGATGGACAAATCCTGGCATCCGGCAGTTGGGATAACACGATCAAGCTGTGGAACCTGGAAGGCACCGTCCTGCGCACCCTGCCGGGACACCCCAGTGGGACATTGGCATTAGCCTTTAGCCCCGATGGGCAACGCTTAGTTTCGGGGGGAGAAGATGATCTCGTGCGTATCTGGCAATTGTCGCTACCGTTCTTGACCGTTTTGCGGGGACATCGCGCCTCCGTGTGGAGTGTCCGGTTTACTGCCGATGGCGACAAGGTCATTTCCGCTGGTTCCGACGGTGCGATTAAACGCTGGTGGCCCAATGGTCAGCTTGAGCAAACCACATCGTCTTCCCAGGGGGAAGTGTGGGCCGTTGCACCCAGCCCCGACGGTAAGACCCTAGTGGCTGCTTACGATCGGGGTTCCCTCACTTTCTGGGATCGGCAGGGTAAAGCCATTCGCACGGTTAAGGCGCACGATGCAACCGCCTTTGATGTGACCTGGAGCCGGGATGGCCGCGAAATCGCCTCGGTGGGTTGGGATGGCACGATCAAACTGTGGCAGTCGGAGGGCCAGTTACAGCAAGTGTTGCGGAAAGATCGCGAGTTACCGCTAGATTCCCTGAACACTCGCCTCCATGCAGTGGCCTTTAGCCCCGATCAGCGCTGGTTAGCCGCTGCCGGTCAGGACAAGATTGGGTATCTCTGGCAGCGTCAGCCCCAGGGAGCCTTTCCGCCGCGACCGACCTTGGAACTCAACGGTCATACCGATACCATTTGGGATGTGGCCTTTAGCCCCGATAGCCAGATGCTAGCCACCGCGAGTGAGGATAATACAATCAAACTATGGTCAATCTCCGGCAGTCCAATCTCCGGCAGTTCAGCCTCCGGGAAATTGATCCACACCTTTCAGGGCCACCGCGATCGCGTCAATGCTGTCACCTTTATTCCCCCGAACGCCGGCCGACCGACCGACTGGGGGACGGTAATTGCTTCGGCTAGTTGGGACAAGACCCTCAAACTCTGGTCCCTGGATGGTACACTTCGCTTGACGCTGGAAGGCCATGAAGAGCGTGTCCTTGATGTGGACTTTTATCCAGCGACGGCCAAGCGGGGACCGTTGCTCGCTTCAGCCGGTTTGGATGATGTGGTCATCCTTTGGCAACTCGATCGCGTGTTAAGTCCGGCTCAGATGCGGTACTATGCCTGTGAGTGGCTACAGTCGTATTTGCGGATAGATCCTAGCTTTGCTGATCAAGAGAAGCCGTGTCCCTAGATGCGATCGTGGGAGAGATGAGGATTAGATTAGGGTTATAGAAAGCCTATTTAATGAAACTGGATGCTTGAGGGCAATTGCCTGGAGCCTAATATTCTCGAATGTTTTAACTATGAACCGAGACGAAGTTCTGTCGCTGGTTGCGGCGCATCAAGTTGGTTTAGAGCGTTTAGGGGTGAAAACGCTAAGTTTATTTGGCTCGGTGGCACGGGATGAGGCTGGTTTGGACAGTGATGTTGATTTCTTGGTGGAATTTTCAATCGAGGCGGGTTTGTTTGACCTGTTCCAGGTGCAACATTATTTAGAAAACTTGCTGAATCGAAAAATAGACCTGGGAACTGAGGATGCCTTAAGAGAACATTTGCGTGAACCAATCATGAAGGATGTAATCCGTGTCTTCTAGAGTATGGCAACAGCGGGTGCAGGATATTTTAGATGCGATCGCGAGTATTCAACGGTTAACCGCAGAAATGACCTTTACTGAATTCGTAGATAATGAAGCGATTACGAAAGCGGTCCTATATAACTTTATTGTCATCGGAGAAGCTGCGGGTAATGTTCCTGCTTATGTTCAAGATCAACATCCTGATATACCGTGGCGCTTAATGAACGACATGCGTAATATTATGGCCCACGAATATTTTCAAGTTAATTTGCGTTTAACTTGGGGTACAATTCAACGTAATTTACCAATGGTTGTGCCACAATTACAAAAACTACTTGAATTAGAGCAAGAATTGTGATGCTCTGATTTGCTATTGATTTAGTATGCAAGTAATAGTCTTTAGAGATACCTATCTCATTCAACCATGACCCGTATCTCGCCAACTTCACGGCTACAATAGGCATCGATCCCTATATATCCCGTGATTGACGTGATTTAGCCTTAACCGGACCATTGCTTAGGCTTGGGATTAGTCATCCTCTGCTCTTCGCATTTAACAAGCGCGATCGGATTTCCCAACTGGGTCGCGTTTTGGTTTGGTGGAGCGTTGGCGTCGCTGCTGCAAAGGAGAACCCCCTTTGGGTTCACCTATTGAGCCAAACAGTTAAAAACTCAACCTGGTTCATCATTGCTGCTGCCGATTTTGCGGCGGCTAAGCCCAACAAGCCTCTCATCTGGTCTCCCACAGAATAGTCCTGTTTGCCCAACACAATACCCGCATGGCACCGTTCGGCTGCTAACCAGCTTGTATGAATGCGATAAAAATCTCTGGTATTAAAGCAGAAGTGTTGAATGATAGGAAATGTGTTAAAAAATAGCCTCTAATCGTGT
>JBBILC010000042.1:0-34266 GCA_037445115.1 Coleofasciculaceae cyanobacterium bin_20 | reverse complement strand
CACGATTAGAGGCTATTTTTTAACACATTTCCTATCATTCAACACTTCTGGTATTTTGATTCATGCTAAAAATCAAAAACTGATCCCTAATACAAAGATTCTACTCGATCGCCTGATCAATCAAGCTGGATTCCGAGTTAGTCAAGCCTTATACACTCGTACTCTTCAAGAATTGGGTGAGCTATGACCTGTAAATTCGCCCTTGTAACAATATCCATTCATCAGTGTATTGAAGTCTAGTAAGTCATAAGAAATTAGGAAAGCAAACATGGCAATGCAGAGTGATTTTTTAGGGGTAGGTTGGTCATCCCCTGTAACCCTGACCCCATCAGGGCAAATCCACATGGCTGAGTACGATGAGGCCGTGCGTCAGTCGATCTGGATGATCCTGAGTACGGCACGGGGAGAACGGGTCATGCGTCCAGATTTTGGTTGCGGTATTTATGACCTCGTGTTTACCACTAACCCCACCGGCACCCTCGGCCAAATTAGTAACGAAGTTGAGCAAGCCCTAACTCGTTGGGAACCACGCATTGATTTGTTAGATGTACAAGTAGTTAACGACGAACAAAAACCCACCCAATTACTGATTCAGATTCATTATCGCGTCCGCACCACCAATAACCGCTTCAATCTCGTCTATCCCTTTTACATCGAATAGCCAGCAAACAGCCCCCAATCTAAAATCTAAAATCTAAAATCTAAAATCCAAAACCGTCCTCCGGAGTATCGAACCATGCCCACCCCTCCCCCCAGCGTTGACCCTCGTTCTGATGCGGAGATCGCGGCACAATTGGAGCAATGGGCACAGGCATTTACTGACTGGCGACCCGATGGCGATCGTCCAGATGCAGGGCGGGCGATGCTCCGGATCTTTGGCCGGATGGCTAGCCAGGTGCGCGATCGCCTGAATCAGGTGCCGGATAAAAACTTCCTGGCCTTTCTCAACCTCATTGGTACCGATCTACTGCCCCCCCAACCGGCCCGTGTACCCTTAACGTTTTACCTGGCGACGGGGGCAACCCAGGCGGTGACGGTTCCTGCGGGTACCCAGGTGGCGGCCCTGCCCTTGGCGGGTGAAACCGAGGAAGTGGTCTTTGAAACCGAGCAGGATCTCCTGGTGACGCCGGTTAACCTCCAGGCATTGATCGTGCAAGATCCCGATCGCGATCGCTACAGTGACCACAGTGCCCAACTTCAGCCAGATAACCCAGTCCCCTTTGCCGCCTTTCGGGGGGAGCGCCCGATCGCCCATCGGCTTTACCTCGCCTGTGATGACCTGTTTACCCAGCCCGGTCCCAAGGCATTAACCCTGAGACTGCGATCTTCGGAAGTGGCGCTCTTGGCGGCTCTGCCCCTTACCTGGTCCTATTGGGATGGTGAACAGTGGCAAACGGTTTTGGGGGTGATCGATGGCTTTAACCTGCAGATCGATGTTAATCAGGCCCAGGTGACCGTACAGCCGGGAACGGCGATCGATGCGGCGGGAAACCGGATACCGCTTTTGTCACCCCAAACCCTAGCGCTAGCCCCCTTTTTCCCGACTGATGCCACGGCTCCAGCGATCGTTGTCCTGCTGTTGGCCCACAATGCCATAACGCCCCAGGTGCCGATCCTGCGGGTAGTGCGCCAGACCGAACTGGGGACTGCGTATCCAGCGACCACCCACCTGCGCCTTGCCCTGTTGGAACTGGCCGCCAACGGCAGCATCCGGCGCACCCTACCGACCGGAGAGATTCCCCCGCTGTCCAATTGGGCACTGGCTTGGCCGGCAGCACCCGCCTTTGCCAAAACCACGGTGGATGGCGTGGAAGCAGCTTGGCTGCGTGTGCAACTGTACGATACGCCCCTGCCCCCCGGCCAAACGTTACCCAAATTGGGGGTGATCACTGCCCAAATCAACTTGAATCGCCCCGGCCTAGCCCCCGATCGCGCTTTCTTCAACAACGCGCCTCTTGATCTCAGCAAGGACTTTTATCCTTTGGGGGAACAACCGCGCTTTAACGACACGCTTTATCTCGCCAGTCGGGAAGTGTTCTCGCGATCGGGACAAAGTTTTCAGGTAGCGGTCAATATCACGCGCAGAGAAACGCCAACAACGGTAACACCCCAATCAGGGCAAAGCACGCCTGTCACGCCGCAGGTGAATCCCCAGGCGAGTGCCGCACCAGCGGTTGATCCGAATAAGGCCCAGCTAGCCTGGGAAATTTGGCAGGGGAGCCAGTGGGAGCCGTTAGTCCCCCAAGCCAACCCACCAGACGTGGCCATCTTAACCCAAAGCGGGGTGGTGACCTTAGCGCTGCCTGGGACGATCGCACCCACGACGATCGCGGGGGAAAGCAATTACTGGATTAGGGCCAGGTTGATCCAGGGCAACTATGGGGAAGCGGCCAAAACGGTGAAAACAGGCACGACCCCGGAGGGTTTCCCCATTTATGAATTGGTGGCGGCTACCTATAAACCGCCATCGCTCAAAACCCTGACACTCACCTACACACTCACCCAGAGCCGGACGGTTGATCTCCTCCGCACGGAGAATGACTTTCTGTTCCACAACCCCCTCCGACGGCTGCCAGCCATCGCAATACCGGGAAAATCCCAATTGAACCTGGGGGATGTCCAGGGTATCCAGACCGACGATCGCCTGCTCCTCAACCCAGAAGGTCCCAACCTAGAAGTCGTTGAAGTGGCGAGTGTCAATCCGTTGGACCAGTCAGTCACCCTCAAGGCACCGCTGCAACTTAACCATCTCCCCGGCACATTGGTCTTGCAGTTCTTCCCCCTGTTTGCGGCAACCGAAGACACAGAATCCGCTTTTTATCTGGGATGCGATCGGCCTTTTCCCAACCAGGTCAATACCCTGTATCTCCAACCCGCGACACCGGAAGCAGGGGTGATCGCCCAGAATCCCCCACCGCCCACGCCCGCCCACATCGTTTGGGAATATAGCAGTCTGGCGGGATGGCGTAATTTGGGAGCCGTGGATACTACCCAGCAGTTCAGCGAACCGGGGTTACTCCAGTTCATTGGTCCCGTGGATTTTGCGCCGCGATCGCGGTTTGGGCGTACTCTCTACTGGTTCCGTGCCCGCTGGGAGCGGGGGCGCTTCCGGGTCCTGCCCCGGCTGCAACGGGTGTTGACCAATACGATCTGGGCCAGCCAAACCACCACTTTTCGGCAAATTAACCTGGGGGGCAGCAACGGCCATCCCAACCTGCACGTGCAGACACCCCATACCCCCGTCCTGCCGGGAGAAATCCTGATGGTCAACGAGGCGGCAACGGCAGCGACGAGTCACTGGGTTACCTGGCAAGGGGTCCCGGATTTTTATCGTTCCGGGCCAACCGATCGCCACTACACCTGCGATCGCCAAACTGGCCTGATCACATTTGGCGACGGGCAGCGGGGCCGCGTTCCCCCCGTGGGGCTTAACAATATCCGTATCACCTATGGGACCGGCGGTGGTCGTGTCGGTAATTGCGCAGCTCAAACCCTCAGTGAGCTAAAAACAACGATCCCCTATGTCGATCGCGTCCTGAATTGGGAAGCTGCCGGGGGTGGGGCTGACGCTGAATCCCTAAATTGGGCACGGGAACGGGGACCGAAACAATTGCGTCATCGCGGACGGGCCGTCACTGCCGCCGACTTCGCTGACCTGACCTATGAAGCCTCCCCCGCCGTGGCAAGGGTCCAGGTCATCACCCCTAGCTTCCGCAGTCTGGGTTTGCAATGGCAACCGGTCCTGCATCTGGAGATTACGACGTCGGGTGAGATCTGGGTCCAGCTACGGCTGAACGATGCTGACGCCACCACCACTGTCATCGCGGAGGAAACCCTAACCATCCAGTTAACGGGACCCGGACAACAGCATCCCTACGCGAGTCAAACCGGGACGGGCGATCTGGAACTGCGCCATACGGTCACCCCGGCCCAGATCGCCCTAGGCAGCGACTGGCAGGTGACGATCGCGAATTGGCATCCCATGACGGTACGGCGATATTTAACCCTCGCATATCCCGGCAGTGGCCGGACTCAGCAGGCCGTCGATATCCCCGCCCACCAGGCGAATCAACTCGACACCGCTGGGCAAGTGGAAGTCATCCTAGTGCCTAATCACCCCCATCGCCAACCCACACCCAGTCTGGCCCTGCTCGATCGGGTCGAAACCTATCTGCGCGATCGGGCGGTCCCTACCCTCAGCCTGAGCGTGACCGAACCCGACTGGGCTGAAGTGACCGTCAGCGTGACCGTTGTCCCCCGCCACCTCACGCACCTCGATCGCCTCCATCAAGAAGTCAACGATGCCCTCACCTACTTTCTCCACCCCCTTACGGGCGGTCCCGATGGCCAAGGCTGGGCCTTTGGGCGTCATCCCCATGCGTCTGATCTGTACCGCGTTCTCGAAGCTATCCCTAACGTCGATCACGTTCAACAGCTTGACATTGCGATCGCGACTCCCCTGGATAGCTCCCCCATCCACCCCCTGGCTGCGGTAGAGACCCGCCGCGATCGTCTCCTGATCTACTCCGGTCTTCACCAAATTACGATCGCCGTTGATTCTACTTGAGGGCATTAAAAGCCTTGGAGGGTGAGTTTGATGATTCTTCTTTTGACCGAAGAGACCCCTTTCGCACAACCCGCCCCTACCATTCCCAACCTGCTTGGCACTTGCTTGGTGTCTTTTGTATCTGTGTGGTTCCCTAAAAATTTTTTAACCCATGCCGCTCCCCCTGCCCAACCTCGACGATCGCGCCTACGCCGACCTCATCACCGAAGCGCGATCGCGCATTCCCCAGGAATACCCCGACTGGACTGACCACAACCCCAGCGATGTCGGCATCATCCTGCTGGAATTAATCGCTTGGTTAACCGAAATGGTGTTGTACCGGGTTGATCGCATTCCCGATAAAAATATCCTCACCTATCTCCAACTCCTCAACGGTCCTGAGTGGCAATTAACGGGCGATCTAGAAAGTGCGATTCAACAAACCTTAACGGTTTTGCGACAACGCTATCGGGCCGTTACCCCTGCTGATTTTGAACAGTTGGTTTTGGAACAATGGCCCCAGAGCGATAGAGCTTTGGCCTTGGGGGAAGCTACCACAGTTCAGCGGTTAACGTGCCTACCCCACCGTAACCTGAGTTTGAGTGATCCGGAAGCGGCCAGTGGAGACGCACCAGGCCATATCAGCCTTGTCATTGTGCCCGCAGCAGACCCCCATAGCACCGCGTTACCCCAACCGAGTTTGGCTTTACGGCAATCCCTGTGGCAATGGCTGGACGATCGTCGCCTGATCACCACCCAGCACCATGTCGTGGGACCCACCTATGTCTCCGTCCAACTGGCGGCAGAATTGGTGTTACTGGAGGGTGCCCCCTTGCCCAAGGAGGTTCGCCAGCAGGCGATCGCCGCCCTTGAACAGTTTTTCCATCCCCTCACCGGGGGTGAGCAGGGGACGGGGTGGCCCTTTGGTCGCAGTATTTATCCGTCTGAGATCTATGAATTGCTCGATCACCAGCCGGGGGTAGATTATGTGCGGACTGTCACCCTTCAGGCTAACCCGAACGTCACCCAGGTGCCCCTCCTGGCCCATGAGTTAGTGACGATCGCGATCAACCCCAATGATATTGTCATCCGCGAGGCCTGGGAAATTTATGAATAATCCCCCCAATTCCCCCCCCGATCCCCAGCGCGTTAGCCGTTACAGCCAGTATTTACCGGCAATTCTGCAAGGTGACCCCTTCCTGAGCGGTTGGCTCTTGGCCATTGAGCGTTGCCTGAGCGATCGCCCCGCTGAACCCGACGATCCCTTGCCCCAACAACCTGGACTAGAAAGCCTGATCGATCGCATTCATACCTATTTCCAAGCCGTGCCTTCCCCCCAGGCGTCACAGGTCACCCCCAATGAATTTCTGCCCTGGTTAGCTAGTTGGGTTGCCCTGAGTTTGCGGGATGATTGGCCCAACGACCTCAAGCGCCGCTTTATTAGCCAGATGGTTCCCCTCTATCGTCTACGGGGGACCAAGGCCGGGATCAAACGCCTGTTGGAACTGTATACGGGTGAGGAAGTGACGATTTACGAACTACCCAATTCACCCCACTATTTCCAGGTAGAAATGACCCTGAGCATTAACCCCCGCGATCGCGATCGACTGCGGCGTCAGCAACAAATTGCCAGGGCGATTTTAGACCAGGAAAAACCTGCCCATACCTTCTATTCGCTGCAAGTGCTGACCCCTTCTCTACAAATTCGCAATGATCCCACCGATCCCGATCATCCGGATGCACCGATCGATCCCGATCATCCCGAATCGCTGCTGGTGGGCGTCTGGGTTGGCAGAAATACCCTCCTGGGTACCAGTCAACTCGGCAGTTAACCCGCCCCCCCTTGTCAGCATAAAATTTTGAATTTTGAATTTTGAATTATCCCCCCTTGTGGAGTGCCCCATGACCGCCGACTATACCCAATATCCCTACATTGAAAAGCGCCTGCGTTACTTCGATGGTCAATTCCTTAAGGATCAGGATTTTATTGACGAGCAAAAATATCACGTCGATCGCCAACGGCGCCATCAACGCTTTCTCTATGTCTCTGGCATTCTCGATGGGTTGGAGGTTACCCCTGGCACGGGCAGTAATCCCGCGACTCCGCATCTAGTGACGGTTGCGCCGGGGACGGCCCTCGATCGGGAAGGACGCCAGTTGGTGTTGGCGGGTCGGGTGCTAGTGCCGTTGCCAACGGTGAGCGGTGAGCAACAGGTATACCTGATCATGCGCTATAGCGAAATCGGCAGTGATCCGGAACAGGCGGGCGGGGATACCTTCCGGCGTTGGCATGAAAGACCGACCCTCAGTGTGGTAGGGCTGACCAATCCCGATAACCCTGACCTTAGCCCGATTCCGCCGGAAGCAGTTGTCCTGGCCTTGCTGACGATCGCGACAGAGGGAAGGGTCACGGTCGATCCGACAGTCCGGGACTATTCGGGTCTGGCTTTGCCCGGTGGAACTGCGGCCACGGCCCGGCCTACCCTGCGATCGGGCGGGACACGTGCACCGGATCTAGCGGTTTTGCGGGGGCGCTTGCATGTGACCGGGTTAACGGGGTTGGGGACAGACACGCCCCAGGGTCGCCTGCATATTGTGCACGAACCCCAGGATGCCAACGGCAATGCCCTGATCGTGGGACTGGCGGATGGGAGCAATCTCCGGTTGGGCTACCACACGGACTATGCCTGGCTGCAAAGTCACGGGAATCGGCCCCTGACGATTAATCCCGTAGGGAACGCGGTCGGTATTGGGACAACGGCACCGAAAAGTACGCTGGCGATCGCGGGCGGGATGGCGATCGGGAGCACCTATGCTAGCAACAATCTGGCTCCCACTAACAGCCTGCTGATCGAAGGTAACGTCGGTGTTGGCACCCCTAATCCCATCCAAACCTTAGATATCAATGGGGGTATTCGGGTTGCGAATGGCGTCATTCAAGGTGGTGGCACAGCGGCAATTACAGCAACGAGTGATTTCGGGTTGTATGGCCAAGTTCGGGGTCAATGGCTGCGGATTGTCTCTACCCAGGCACCCATTCGTTTCTTCACGGATGGTGGGATTGGCACCACAAGTCGGTTATCCATCGATGCCGGGGGAAATGTCGGGATTGGGACAACAACACCCCAAAGTACATTGGCGATCGCGGGTGGGGTGGCGATCGGAAATACTTTTGCTAGCAACGCTCCCGCTCCCAACAACAGCCTTGTGATTGAGGACAAGCTCGGCATCGGCACGGCTGATCTCCAAGGCAACTATCGTTTGGTTTTGCAACAAACAACGGCAAATTCTGGCTATGGCTTGCGGCTGCTGAATCCCGATCAATCGCGCAGTGCGCAACTGTGGGTGGGGACAGGGGGGGCTGTCCTAGATGCCGAAGGCAGTACCCATTTACATTTACGAACAGCCGGAGCCGATCGCCTCTTTATTAGCAATGATGGCAATATTGGTGTCGGTAAAACTAACCCACTCCAAACATTAGATATTAATGGCCGTTTGCATATTGCTAATGGCGTTATTCAGCAGGGAGGGAATGCCATTACAAATACCAATGATTTGGGTTTATATTCCCAAGTGAGGGGTCAATGGGTTCGGATTGTCGCTAACAGTGCGCCCATTCGTTTCTTTACCGATGGCGGGATTGGATCAACGATTCGGCTGTCGATCGAGGCCAATGGCAATGTCAGTATGAGTAATAATCTCACGGTATCGGGTGCGATCACGGCGGCTAGCGTTGACATCGCGGGACAACTCCGGGTACGCAATGTGCCCTTTGGCGATCGGCGCAATATGCAATGGGAAGATAGCACAGGGCTGTTATTCTATGACAACTCATCCCGTCGCTATAAGGAGAATATTACTGATCTGGAGGATGACTTTGCCCAAATTCTCCGGGCACAACCCAAAACCTATACCCGCCCTGATTATCCTGATATCTGGGAAATTGGCTACATTGCCGAAGAATTTCAAGACTTGGGCCTCGATCGGCTCTTGTATTTTGATCAAGAGGGTTTACCGGATGGCATTAACTATCGTAAGATCAGCCTCTATTTACTTGAAGTCGTGAAAGACCTAGCCCAGAAAGTTCAAGGGTATGAGCAGCGCCTTGAACAACTTGAATCTAAAGATTTAGCCTAAGGGAGCAAGATGAAAGAGCAACTGCAAGAGCGACTGCAAGCACTGAAGTCTGAGTATGAGTCGGGGCAACGGCTCCTCAGCGAGTTGGAACTGAAACAAGCCAATTTGCGCGATACCCTCCTGCGCATCAGTGGTGCAATTCAAGTCCTAGAAGAACTCCTAGACGGAGCCGTGGAGGATGCCGAGCAGGTCCCCAAAAATTCGTCTTTATAAAGCTTGGACACTCTGGCTATATTGACCTGCTACAGACTTTTTCCTTGGCAAAGGACAGGGTAGGGGCTGGAAGAGAGGCAGACTGTATTACACTTGAACAAAACTCTTCATTGTTTTTCTTAATGCGTAATTTGTATCCGCCGATCGAGCCGTATCAAACGGGCAGGTTAGCCGTCTCCGATCTCCATGAGATCTACTACGAGGTTTCGGGGAACCCGAAGGGTAAGCCGGTGGTGGTGTTACATGGCGGGCCAGGGGGAGGCAGCCAGCCGTTTTATCGCCAGTATTTTGATCCCGATCGCTGGCGGATTGTGATGTTTGATCAGCGGGGGTGTGGGCGCAGTACGCCCCATGCGGAGTTGCGGGAAAATACGACCTGGGATTTGGTGGCGGATATTGAAAAGTTGCGATCGCTGCTGGGGATTGACCAGTGGGTGATCTTTGGGGGGAGTTGGGGGAGTACGTTGGCATTGGCCTATAGCGAGACTCATCCCGATCGCTGTTTGGGGTTAATCCTGCGGGGCATTTTTATGCTGCGTCGCAAGGAACTCCTCTGGTTTTATCAAGAGGGCACAAGCTATATTTTCCCCGATGCGTGGCAAGCTTATCTGGAACCGATTCCCCCGGCAGAGCGGCACGATATGATCAGTGCCTATTATCGACGGTTAACGAGTGAAGATGCGGCGGTGCGATCGCAGGCGGCGCGGGCCTGGTCAGTCTGGGAAGCGAGTACGAGTCGGTTAATTCCAGATCCGGAGATTATGGTTCGCTTTGCCCGCGAGGAATTTGCCGATGCTTTTGCCCGAATTGAGTGTCATTATTTTGTCAATAGTGGCTTTTTTGATCCAGAGGATCAACTATTACAGCAGGTCGATCGTATTCGCCATTTACCAGCGGTGATTGTTCAGGGTCGCTATGATGTGGTGTGCCCGATGATCAGTGCGTGGGAGTTGCATCAGGCGTGGCCGGAGTCGGAGTTGATTATTGTTCCCGATGCGGGTCATTCGATGAGTGAACCGGGGATTCGCAGTACTTTGATCGAGGCTAGCGATCGTTTTGCCTAATATTAATACAGCCGTTGCCTCTCTAAGGAAGTACTGTTGAAGTACTGTCAAGCCTTGCGAACAAGGGGCTTAAGCCCCTTGCCTGTACCTCACCGGGTATGGAAGTGCTGTAGGTCGAAAAAACATCGTGAATATTTGTATATCAAGCCTTCAGTCGTTCTTGACACCGCAATAGTTATATGCTAATCATGCCAGAAATAAGTTTAATCGTTTAAGAGGGTGTTTGAAAAGTCCAGAAACAGGCCGTTTGGGCGACTAAAGTCGCTACTACAAACGCAAAACAATGCTGAGGACCGCCCAATGTTGAAGTTCGTAGTCGCAGTTTTAACCGCGCTCCCCCTTTTAAAACATCCTCTAAGTGTCTAAAAGTATTAGGCCACGAATCGCAGTATGATTAGCAGTATAATTAATAGTTATGCTGCAAGTTTTCGGTAGGGGCGTAACCAGAAGGTAATTGGTGAGAGGCGATCGCCTGCCAGAATACCGCAACTTGTTCAACTGTTTTTTCCAGTTGCAACGCCGAAATTGTTTGGATGAGTCAAAATTTAGATTAAGTGGGAATACTGAGCGTTAGTCCTCACTTTGCTCAGGCTTCATGGCTCCGGGAGTTGTAGTATGTCCAGATTGCTGGTGACGCAGTACCAGGCGGAGGTTGAAAAAATCATCCGTTATGGCGGTTCCAAGAAGGAAACCAGCATTCGTAATGCCTTTGAGCGGTTGCTGAATGACTATTGCAAGCCCCGCAACTATCTGCTGATCCCCGAACTGGACTTTAAGACGCGGTTCAATACGACGGTTTTTCCCGATGGTACGGTGAAGGATGCCATTCGGTTGGAGCATGGCTGGTGGGAGAGCAAGGATCAGTACGACAAACTCGATGAAGAAATCGAGAAAAAACTAGAGAAGGGCTACCCCGACGAAAACATTCTGTTTGAAGACTCCCAAACTGCGGTGCTGATTCAGCACAGTCGGGAGCAGTTGCGGGTTTCCATGCGGGATGCGGAGGCGTTAGATGGGCTAATCAGTACGTTTGTGGACTATGAACGCCCCGAAGTACGCGATTTTCGGGCGGCCATTACCAAATTCAAAGAGGACATCCCCCATATTCTGGTGGCACTGCGGGACATGATTACCCAGCAGGAGGCAACCAATACCCAGTTTTGGGAGCGGCGTAATGCATTTCTAGAGGTGTGTCGTCAGTCAATTAACCCAGAAATTGAGATTTTTGATATCCATGAAATGTTGATTCAGCACATTCTCACGGAGGATATTTTTACTAATATTTTCCATGAGTCGCAATTTCACCGGGAAAACAATATTGCGCGGGAATTGTCGGAGATTATCAATACATTTTTCACCGGAGCGACGCGCAGAAATACGCTGAAGAGTATTGAACATTACTATGCGGTGATTCGTCGTCATTCGGAGAATATTGTTAACCACCACGAAAAGCAGAAGTTTCTCAAGGCGATCTACGAGAATTTCTACAAGGCATATAACCCCAAAGCGGCGGATCGGTTGGGGATTGTTTACACACCGAATGAAATTGTCCGCTTCATGATTGAGAGTGCGGATTATTTGGTGCATAAACATTTTGGTAAGTTATTGAGCGATCCGGGGGTGGAGATTCTTGACCCCTGTACGGGGACGGGCACCTATGTAACGGAATTGATTGAATATTTGCCTGCGGATAAGTTAGAGCATAAATATAAGCATGAAATCCACTGCAATGAGTTAGCGATTTTGCCCTACTACATTGCGAATCTGAATATTGAATTTACCTATCAGCAAAAGATGGGACAGTATGAGGAATTTAAGAATATTTGTTTGGTGGATACGCTGGATCATTGCAGTGCTGAAGGGCATCAGTTTGATATTTTTGCCATGAGTGTACAAAATACAGCGCGGATTCAAAGTCAGAATGAGAAAACTATTTCTGTCATCATTGGAAATCCACCTTATAATGCCCATCAAGAAAATTTTAACCAACGTAACGCCAACCGTCTCTACAAAGGAATTGACAAAGCCATTAAGGAAACCTACATCAAAGAAGGAACAGCCCAGAATCAGATTGTTGTCTACGATATGTATACCCGCTTCTTTCGCTGGGCATCAGATAGATTAGGGCAAAACGGCATCATTGTCTTCATCACCAATCGATCGTTTATTGATTCTAAAACTTTTGATGGTTTTCGCAAATGTATCGATCGCGAGTTTGATTATGTTTATATTGTCGATACCCAATCGGATGTGAGGAACAACCCAAAAATTTCTGGTACGAAAAACAACGTATTTGGCATTCAGACTGGTATTGCTGTCATGTTTTTAGTGAAAACTGCTGCGGAGAAGAAAAAATGATTCAACCCATAATTCTAGAAAAGCTAGAGGCATTACCTGAGGCACTGCAAACAGAAGTTCTGCACTACATTGAGTTTTTGTCAGAGCGATATGCAAACGTCGAGCCAGAGGGCATAAAGGATAAAACTAAGAAACGTCGATTATTCGGTTCTATGCAAGGAACCTTTAAGTTGCCCCTACCAGAAGACTTTGATGCGCCAATGGAACTGCTGGATGCTGAACAGAAAGCAGCACTCGAAAAGAAGTATGGCTACGGTAGCTTGGCGGGAAAAATCACTATATCCGATGATTTTGATGAACCGTTGGAAGACTTAAAGGATTATATGTAACATGGCATTTCTCCTAGACACTCACGTTGTTCTTTGGCACGTATCGAAGCATCCTAGTTTAAGTCAAAGAGCTAAAGAGATAGTAAATGCTCAGTCAGATTTGTTTTTTAGCGTGGCAAGTCTCTGGGAGATCGTCATCAAAATCAATGTTGGTAAGCTCCAGCTTGACTGTTCTTTTGAGAGTTTTTTGGATCATGTTGCAGTGATGAATGCTGAAATCATCCCAATCGAGATTGAAAGTCTAAAAATATACTTGAATTTACCTATTTCTCCTGATCATCGAGATCCATTTGATCGCATTTTAGTTGCCCAAGCAATGGATTACTCACTAGATATTGTGAGTCGTGATGAAAAGTTTGATTTTTATCCAATTCAGCGGGTGTGGTCATGAGCAAGGCAAAAATCTTTTACTTTACGCTACAGGATGAGCAGACCAAGGAAGAAAAGCTCGAATGGTTTGAACAGACGCGGTTTGAGCAGATTCCGTTTGACCACATCACGCCGGATCAGAAGGCGAATTGGATTAATTTAACCGATAACGATTTTGATAGTTTTTTGCCGTTGATTGATAAAGAGGTGAAAGCAGGAAGATCTCAGGAGGCAGTTTTCCAGCTTTTTTCTACAGGTGTTCAAACCAAGAAAGATGAATGGCTATATGACTTCTCAAATTCCGATCTAATTAATAAGGTTATTTTTCTAATTGATGAATATCATCGCCAACTTTCAGGTGAAGACAAGCTTGAACCTAAAATAAAATGGGATAGAGAACTAAGAAAATCTTTATCCAATAATATTCAGATTAAATTTAATCAAGATTCAGTAGTTAAGTCGATGTATCGACCTTACTCTCAAAGATATTTGTATTTTGATTTAAATTTAATTGCTATTACTTTCCAAATCCCTAAAATATTTCCTCTAAACAACTACTATAATTTCGCTATTTGGATAAAGACTGGCACAGAAATGCCATTTTACTGTGTTGCAATATCTTCAATTCCTGACACTATGTCTATGGGAGGTGCCCAATGTCTTCCCTTTTACCGCTACGACGAAAATGGGAAGCGCATCGACAATATCACCGATTGGGCGTTAGAGAAGTTTCGCAACCACTACCATGACGAGTTATCACAGCCAAGGGGCTTAAGCCCCTTGTTCGATAGGCGAGGGGAGGGCAGTAATCTTTGGTTTGTGACGTTTGTGACCCATAACTCCCGCATCTCTGAGCGAATGGTGACCTATGGGGTTACAGTGGGCGAGCCTCTGATTTTCTCAGCCGAAGATCAAATCTTCATTGCCGAAACAATATCGGAGGCAGCTAAACGTTACGGAATTGCGATCGCACTTTTCAATGTCCTTCCTGATCATGTTCACATGGTTGTTTCAGCCCAAAATGAGAAGGATCTAAACGAACATATTCGGAAAATTAAGGGCTTTAGTTCTCATAAATTCCAGCGATCGCGGAATTGGGATAAAGGACAACACGTTTGGGCACAGAAGTTCAATCGACAACTAATTGAAGAGGAAAATGCGCTCACAGAAATTCTGGAATATGTTTGGAACAATCACATCAAACACACAGAACGTTGGGGAGAAGAATTAATTTCTACTTGGGAAACAGGTCTGCCCAACAAGGGACTGAAGCCCCTTGTTGAAATTGTGCGAGGTGGCTGTACTGGTATCGAAACCATCCTCAATTCCGATGCGGGAACAAGGGGCTTAAGCCCCTTGCCTGACTGTGGACGAGACATCACCAAACTTGACATCTTCCACTACACCTACGCCGTTCTCCACCATCCCGCCTACCGCACTAAATACGAACTCAACCTCAAACGCGAATTTCCCCGTCTGCCCTTCTACGCCGACTTCCACCAATGGGCAGCCTGGGGCAAAGCCTTGATGGACTTGCACCTGAACTACGAAGCGATCGAACCCTACGGCTTAACCCGCCACGACATCGCCAGCAAAGAAAACCCCAAAGTCAAACTCAAAGCCGACAAAACCCACGGCACCATCACCCTAGACGAAAACACCCAACTCAGCGGCGTTCCCGCCACAGCCTGGGACTACAAACTCGGCAACCGCTCCGCCCTAGAATGGATTCTCGACCAATACAAAGAAAAGAAACCCAAAGACCCCACCATCCGCGAACTCTTTAACACCTACAAATTCGCCGACTACAAAGAACACGTCATCGACCTATTGCAAAGGGTCTGCACCGTCAGCGTCCGGACGATGGAGATCATTCAGCAAATGCCCGACACTGTTGAACATCAAGGAGGAACATCATGACCCAGACACAAACTTTAGAAATTATTTTCCTGCTTGAAGAAGATCCCGAAGGGGGATACGTGGCAAGGGCGATCGGTGAATCAATTTTCACTCAGGGCGAAACGTTGGAAGAAATCCGAGAGATGGTTAAAGATGCTGTTCACTGTCACTTTGAGGAAAATGAACGTCCTCAATTAATTCGATTACATATTGTGCGGGATGAGGTCATTGCCTCATGAAACTGCCTAGAGATAGGAGATACCTTATGGCATCCAGTGACTACAAAAGTCTTGAGCAAGTCCAGCAAGAATTTCAAATCCGGTATCAAGAAGAAGACTTTGTTTCGAAATTATGGATTGACGTTTCAGCCCTGTTTCTGAATGAATTTGACTTTAACCTAACGGTAATGGATGCTTTTCCCTCCGAAGCCGCCCGATGTGAATTAGTAATCTTTCTATTTGATTTAGCAACTCAAGATTTAAAGGTTGAAATTGCACCATGACACCGACACTTGAACAACGCACCTATACCCGTGAAGAATATCTGGAATTTGAAATGGCTTCGGAGGAACGTCATGAATATGTAAACGGAGAAATTCGGCTCATGACGGGAGGCACACCTGACCACAACGAACTGGCAATTAATCTTGCAACCCTGCTCAAATCTGCTTTGCGAGGCAAGCCCTACCGGATTTTTGGAGCCGATCAACGCCTGTGGATTCCCGATCGCAATCTTTACACCTATCCCGATCTTATGGTTGTCGAAAAACCCCTACAACTTCAAACCGGTCGTAGCGACACCGTGACCAATCCCTGTTTTATTGCTGAAGTGCTATCCAAATCAACTCAAGACTACGACCACGGCGAAAAGTTTTCTGCTTACCGCACCGTTGAAAGCTTCCGTGAATATCTCCTCATTGATCAGTACAGCATTCACGTAGAACACTACGTCAAAACGGCTGCTAATCAATGGCTGCTATCAGAATATGATGATCCGAATGTTACGTTATCCTTAAGTGCGTTTGAAGCTCAAATCGAAATTATTGCCCTCTACGAAAATATTGAGGTTGACGATTAAAAGTAGCAAGAGCGATTCTCTACGAAACAGCAACGTCGATCGCGGCAACATAATAAATCGATAGAGCCAAGGATTACAGATACATTTGGAGTAACAGCGCTTGAGCAATCCAGCGTTTCAGTACAGCCGTTCCCTCTCTAAGGAAGTACTGTCAAGCCTTGTAAACAAGGGGCTTAAGCCCCTTGTCTGTACCTCACTAAATATGGAAGTGCTGTAAAGCAAAAACTCAAAAACTAAGCAAGCCGCCTGTAATGACTTCACCCAATGGGATGACGCACTATCCCCCGCAACGATATCCAACTGGAGGTAGTCAGCCTCTCGCTCATCGGGCTAAGGTTGCAAGCGTAAACTTTACCCTGAATCATCCTCCCCAACTTGGAAAACCTATGCCGATGGAAATGTCTATACCCTTCTTTGCCGGACTGTTAGTTTTGACCAACACCTTGGCCGCATGTGCGGTGATCCTGCCAATGGCTCCCCAGCCAGCACCCCTACCAGAAGGGAACATAACTCCGGTCCTGAGCCAATCCCCCCACCCTAGCCTGAACTGGAGTACCATCCTGGGCACAACCTCGGCTCCCCAAGGCTGGCAGGTGTCTCCCTGTGATAACCCTGTCTTGTTGTGTATACAAGCCAATGGCCAACTGCTGGGCACGATCGAGGCGATCCGTTATCCCGTCCATTCTGTGCAGCAACCAGACAGCAGTCCTCCCATTACCGGTGCAGAAATCCCATTCCTTCAGACCTTAGTGGCTAATCACATGACTGCCATTCACCAGGATCGGCAGGGGGCTGATCCCACACTCACGGTCACAGCAATACCCCCAACAGCGATCGCGATCGGTCAACTATCCGGGCTGCGCTATGGCCACACAACAACACATCCCAGTGGTGACCTCTTTGAGCGATCGGTCGGTTATATGGCAACGGATGGCGAAATGGTTTACGTGTTCGTGACAGGGGTAAACGGGGGAGAGATGACGGGTTCCTTCACGAATGCAGCCGATCTCGAAGAATTTTTACCCCATCTTGATACCCTCATCCAGCAACTATCCCTATAAAAATTTAATTTGATGACAGGCGAGGTGAATTGATGCTAACCAGGCACATAATGAGGACCATTGTTCTCATTCTTACAGCTATTATGGGGCCAATTCAGGTTATTGCTGAGGAGCCAAAAGCAACCCCACAATCCCATCAAGTAAGCCCCAGTCAAGGCGATGATTTGCGGGAAATCGCTTTCCATCTCGAAAACCAAAACTGGCAAGCAGCAGACACAGCCACCCGCAGGATTCTGCACCCCTTCCTTCACCCCAACGGGGACATTTTCGGGGAACCCCAACCTACAAATATTCCGCTCAACTTGATGCAGCAGCTAGATCACCTTTGGACAGAGGCCAGTGGCGGTCGTTTTGGTTGGCGCGTTCAACAACAGCTTTGGGCAGAGGTCAGCGCCCAATATCCCGATCCAGTAGCCGCAACACAAGCCTTTGGCGATCGCGTGGGTTGGCGACGTTCTGAACCTGACTCAAATAACTTTGTCGCCCCTGAGTGGCTAACCGAACCTGAACTGACCCATACCCTGGCAGCCCCGATCGGACACTTACCCTGGGCCGGGGTTGAGTGGGCACGGATTGAAGCAATGCTCACGGCGCAAAGTTGTGGCAGTTGCATGATTGATGCTCTCTATTTGCAAGGCGATCGCTTTGGGCGTTACTTACCCCCCTTATTTAGCTGGATACAAACGGTGCTGACCAATGGCCCAGTATCCTCACCGCCCCGACCCCAATGCCAAGATTTCTGAACAGCACTCCCCGCTAAAACGCCCTGACAGTTACCACCAGAGCTACCCGTCTCAATTCCAATTTCCCCCCAATTGCCCCTGGCTATAGATCCCCCACCACTACCCGCCACTCATACAGGGCATAGGTCACACACTGGTTTTGGATGAGGGGATCTTGGGCCACGATCGCCGCAGCTTCCGCCATTGAGGCCGCTTCAAACAGGAGCATTCCCCCACGGGCATTACCCCAATATCCAGTTTTAGCCCGGTGGCCGCGCTCGATCAGGGTTTGCACATACTGTTTATGGGCCGGGACAAACTGATCAAAGGTCGCTTTGTCCACAATACCGGCTTCAATCTTGACGAACCAGGGCATCGTAACCCCCCAGGCAGATGGAAGAGTTGGGTCGAAGTCTTGTTAGCACTACCGCACTTGAACGGATCGCTTTTCATCCTCTCCAGCGATCGCACATTCAATATATCGTAGATAGGGATGACAACCTTTATCGCTGGGATCTAGGTCATCACTTCAAGCACCGCTTTCACCCGGTTAGGATTGCATGAGGAAATAGTTTAACTAGATTCCAATCGACCTTCTTCCAAAAGATCAGTCCCCTTTTACCGTCAAACCACCCGCAGGAGTTACCCTCTGTCTTTTCAATCGATTACGATTCCCCCCCAAACTGATCAACCTGCCCAAGGGTTGATCGTGATGTTGCATGGCTGGGGCGCGAATGCCCAGGATTTAGTACCGATCGCCCCTCTCACCAACCTGCCCCACTATCAATTCATCTTTCCAGAAGCGCCCTATCCCCACCCCTATACCTTCACCGGCAAGATGTGGTACGACCTAGAGAGCGAGGATTACCAGGGTTTACCCGAAAGTCGGGAGCAACTGCGGGACTGGCTGCAAACCCTGGAAGGATCAACTCAAATCCCCCTAGAACGGACAATCCTCAGTGGGTTCTCCCAGGGCGGAGCGATGACCCTGGATGTGGGTTTGGATTTGCCATTAGCAGGATTGGTCTGTTTTAGTGGCTATTTGCACCCGACCGATCGCCCGACTGGTGTGTCCTACCCCCCCGTCTTAATACTCCACGGTTGTCAGGATCAGGTCGTGCCCCTCCGCGCTGCCGAACAGGCTTACCATGCCCTGCAAGCTTGGGGCGTACCGGTAGAATATGAAACCTACGAGACGATGGGCCACGAAATTCAGCCAGCGTTATTGACGCGAATGCAGACGTTTATTCAGTCGTTACCGCAGTAGGTTGTCAAACGGAGACACGACGCGGACGTAAAACGGTTGTGGGGCACACATCCTGCCTGCTCCCCCAACAACCCAGACAGCTATCCCACACTCAATAGCACACATCTTTCACCATGCCCCATACACCCAGTACCTATACCGGTGGTTGTCACTGCGGAGCTGTACGCTTCCAAGTGACCGTGGCCGACGATCGCCGCGTTTACGACTGCAACTGCTCGATCTGCCGGAAGAAAGGCTTTCTACACCTGATTGTGCCACCGGAACAGTTCACCCTCCTGCAAGGAGGAGATAATCTAAGCACATATACCTTTAATACAGGGATTGCCAAACACCTATTTTGTCGTACCTGCGGCATCCATGCCTTCTATCGCCCGCGATCGCACCCGGACCAGTTTGATGTCAATGTCCATTGTTTGGATGGAGATGTCGTCCCCCAGTTTGAGATCGTGCCCTTTGATGGAGCCAATTGGGAAACCAGCATCGACACCTTAACAAGCGGGTAAGGCACCCCAGTAAGCACCCCAGTAAGCGACAGGTGGTCAGACACTGCTGAAAGTACGTTTGCTATCCCCCTTTTCAATCTCAAAAAGGACTCAACAGTCGTGGACTTTACGATTCAGCAAGCCCTCGTGCCCACAGAAGCTGGCTATAGCACGCTCGATGTACAAGTTGTTGCCGGTCGAATTCAAGCGATCGCGCCCCAGTTACCCCTCATCGGGACACCCGTGGATGGCCGTGACCAACTCTTGTTACCGGGGTTTGTCAACGCCCACACCCATTCCTCCGAGATTTGGCAACGGGGCAGCATCCCCCCGCGCCCCCTGGAACTATGGATCGCAGAGTTATATGACTTTGCCCCCCTGGCCCCGGAGCAAATCTACTGGAGTGCCCTCGCCACCGCCGTAGAAACCTTGTTATCAGGGGGCACCACTGTTGTGGATCACCTGGTTCTGATCCCCGGCCAAGAATTAGCCACGATCGCAGCAGCAATACGAGCCTATCAAGACGTTGGCATCCGAGCCTTTATTGGACCCCTGATTCAGGATCAGCCCCTCGCCACCAGTCTCCCCCAGGGGAATGGCACGCCCATTGCCACCGCCTATCCCTACCCCACCCAAGCCATCCTGGACCTCATCCAAACCGCCATTGAACAATTTCATAACCCGACTGCGGGCATTCACCTGATGCTAGCACCCACGGGTCTGCAACTCTGTTCCGATGCTTTGATTACGGGCTGTGTAGCCCTGAGCGATCGCTACGAGCTTTGCCGCCATGCCCACCTACTGGAGACCAAAGCCCAACAGCTACTCGCCCAGGAAAAATACGGTTACAGTGCTGTCACCCACCTTAAACACCTGGGCTTTTTAGGCGATCGTACCTCCCTGGCCCACTGCGTTTGGCTCAGCGAGGCCGATATTGACTTGTTGGCCACTACCCGCTCCACCGTTGTTCACAATCCCCTCAGTAACCTCCGCCTAGGCAGTGGGATTGCCCCCATCCTACGGTACCGACAAGCAGGCGTGAATGTGGCCTTTGGCTGTGACGGTGCCGCCAGCAACGACGGCCAGGATTTATTAGAAGCGATCAAGATAGGCACCCTGTTGCACAACACCACCGACCTCGACTATCGCCACTGGATCACCCCCCGACAGGCGATCGCAATGGCTGCCCTGGGTGGGGCAACGGGACTGGGCATGGCGGCTGAATTCGGCTCCCTAAGCGTGGGTAAACAAGCCGATCTGGTCCTATATGACCTGAAAAACCTGTCATTACTTCCCCACACCGATGCGATCGGCCTCCTGGTCTATGGTCGTCCCACCCAAGTGGTGCAGGCCGCGTGGGTGGCAGGCCAACCCGTTGTCACCCAGGGACAGGTGACCCGCGTAGACACCGCAGCACTCCGCCAAGCATTGTCAGACCAGAGCCAGTGGAGTTATGCCCGATCGTCGCCCACGGTCAGACAACTCGAAGCCCACTATCGATCGGTCATGCAACTGCCCTAATGCCCCTAGCCGCGTTTTTGTCCAACCCGGATTCTGCCCATGATTCTGCCAAACCACAAAACTGCCCCCTCATTTTGACGCCGTGAGAGGACCGTAAGGCAGTTGCCTATGATAATCTAAAAATAGGGTTTGTCTAGCCCTATGAGTAGATTGGGAATTAATACTCATGCAACTAGCATCAGGCAACGCACTGCTTAGGGTAGTGTTCGTCTGAAGCACAACCTGAGGGAGGCCCTCAACAAGGGGCACCCTGAGGCACAATTGAAGCGAAAGGAATGACCTACCCGGCCAGTCCCAGTCGGACTTGTTCAGGGTTGGGAAGTTGTCGCCGTAGCTTGTTGAGCGCACTGCGCTCCAGTTGGCGTACCCGTTCACGCGAGAGGTGGAGATGTCCACCGATGTCGGCGAGCGATCGGCGTTTGCCATCTTGCAAGCCAAAGCGAGCAATCACCACTTCGCGCTCCCGCTCAGTGAGGGTTTCCAGCAGGACAGAAATCTGTTCCCGCATGAGAGTGAAATCCATCACTTCCGCTGGAGAAGCCTGGTCAGACTCTAGCAAATCGCCTAATTCGGTATCTTGATCGGCTCCAACCCGCAGATCAAGAGAGATTGGGATGGAACGGCGTTGGTGGGTCATCAGGCCCTCCAAATCTTTCTGGCTCACCTCCAGTGCCTCTGCGAGTTCGGGCAGGGTTGGTTTTCGCCCAAGTTCCTGGGTTAGGGTTTGGGTGACACTCTTCACCTTATTGAGTTTTTCAGTGATATGAACGGGTAAGCGGATGGTACGTGAGTCTTGGGCGATCGCACGGGTCATGGCTTGGCGAATCCACCAGTAGGCATAGGTAGAAAAGCGATAGCCCTTCATTGGATCAAACTTTTCGACCGCTCGACTCAGGCCCAGATTGCCTTCCTGAATCAGATCCAGCAGTTCTAAGCCCCGCCGTTGGTACTTCTTAGCCACAGCCACCACTAGCCGCAGGTTGGCCTGTACCATTTTGTCCTTGGCCCGCTGGCCGCGATCGATGACCCGTTTTTCCTCTGGCGTGGGACTGTTTTTGTCCAGCAGGGGCATCATCGCTTGGACTTGCTTGCCCAGGATCACTTCTTGCTCTGGGCTGAGGAGGGGCACACGGCCAATCTCGCGCAGATAGGTTCTAATATCGTCAACTTCAGACATGGGAGTAGATTGGGATTGGGATTGGGAATTTTTGGGCACACTGTACCACTTCTTCCAGGAATCAGACAGGGGCCGCCCCAATTGATACAAATTGCAATAATTCACATCGCTCCCGGTCTTGACGGCTTTGGCTCCCCTGCGTTTGCTCCCCCGCGTTTTCCGGACAGAGGGGTCTGGACCGTGATCGCCATCACCCCTACTGGGTTAGACCCATCACGTGCCGAGAGCGCACGCATCACAAGGGCAGGCATCCCCTATCACGGCGATTCCCCGCGTTCAGGCCGATACTAGGATCATCGAGCTGCAAACCACGGGTGCGTCCCCCATGCAAAGCCTATCCCTCTCCCAAATCGTTGAACAGATTTTCCTGACTCACCGCATTAACCGCGCTGACCAAACCCTACTAATGGCCGCATTATTGGACAAAGAGTCGATCAGTGTGGAAGAGAAGCGCTTGGTTGATCAAGTGTTCGATGGTCTGAGTCGGGGCCTTCTCCGCGTAGGCTAGGGCAAAGTATCCGGATATAGCAACCTCGCAAGGTGCAGGAGCAAGGGCAAAACAGCCAGTGGTGACTCAGAATAGCGCTAGGATGGAATCTCGGTAGGGTGGAATCTTGGCATCGGCCCCTGAAATCGCCGATCGCTGGAAGCCCGCCGGTTTTGGTCAAATCCATCTCGGTTAGATTCTGTCAGATCGTCACGGTTGCGTATGAACTATCTTGTTGCTGTCCTCCGCGATCGCATCCAGGCTGAGGCAGCCTACTCCGCCCTGGAAGCTGCCCAATTACCCATACAGCAAATTAGTATTGTGGGTCGCGGCTATAAAAGTGCGGATGAATTTGGTCTACTTGATCCCATTGAGCAGGCCCAAAAACAGGCAAAATTAATGGCTTTTTGGCTTATCCCCTTCGGCTTTGCGGCGGGGGTAACCTTTAGTTTGATTACCAATTTAGACACCTTTGCCTGGGCGGGTGAAATTGGCAATCATATCGTGGGAGGCATCTTAGGGGCCTTGTCAGGCGCATTAGGAAGCCTATTTGCGGGTGGGGGAGCCGGACTGATTTTAGGCAGTGGGGATGCCTTGCCCTATCGCAGTCACCTTAATGCAGGTCGGTATTTAGTAGTGGTAAAAGGAACCCCTCTGCTCACTGAAAAAGCGACGGGAATTTTACGCAAATTCGAGCCAGAAAATCTACAGGGCTATGTCGAACGTTAAGCAATCTTCCGCCAGCACTGAGTGGATGGGGAAAAGTGGATTAGACTAGAGGTGATGTGGCCCAGTCCCCCTGCAAGTTGCTTATCCATGTCCAGAAAATTACCTGGTTTCGGCTTTTGGTTACAGTGGACCTTCGCGACCCTAGTCGGGCGATTAGTCGGGCGGCTGGCGGCTGAGTGCCTGACTTGGATCGGGGGGCATAATCCGGGGGTCATGCCGCTACGAATGCTCCTACTCGGAGGGGCGATCGCGATTTGCCAATGGTGGGTGCTGCGGCCCTTTCTTCCCCGTGCCCGCCTGTGGCTAGTAGCCACCACGCTAGGCGGCGGCGTGGCAGGTATGGCAACGATTTTACCGGGATTAGCCCAATGGTTAGTGCTGCGACGCTGGGTACCCAGGGCGGGGATGTGGATTGGGGTAACAGCGATCGCGGGGATCAGCAGTTGGCTACTGGTGCAGCTTGCGGCGGGAATGCTCGGTGTTCTGGGTGCCCAGCCTTGGCACATTCCCCTAGCACGGCTGACAGGTGATTTTCTAGAAGGTTGTCTGACGGCCTCCGTCATGGTGGCCCTGCTACGCCAAAAGCGCCTCAATTCGGGTCAATCGCCAGCGAGTTTAGTGGCCATGCCCTACCGAGAACTCAACCTTCACACCGCTTTGCAACCCCGCTAGGTTAGGGGTTGTTCACCAGGATCTTGCCATTTCAGAAGTTCTGCCGTAGTTTCAGTGAGGGTATATCTTGAAGCATGAGACGCGTTATGCTGGTGTTTCATGACGTAGTTGGACTGGTGGTCACACCAGTCGTCCCTATCTAAGTCGTCATTCGGAAGTGAGCTATGAATCCTGAGATGACCGAAGGTGTCGGTACTGACACCGCAGAAAAGCAAGTAGACGTGAGTGTTGAGGAGCCAGGAACATTGGCTAAACTATCCGCTGCTGGAAGCAAAGACCAGTGGCAGCAAATTCGGGATCAGGTCAAGGCGATCCTGTCGGAGCTGCCTGAGTACGTGGGTGAATTTTTTGGGGAGTATCGGCGACCGATCGTCACGATCGCCCTAATTCTGACGGCCATTATTACCGTGAAGGTCACGCTGGCCGTGTTGGATGCGCTGAATGATGTGCCTTTACTGGCCCCAACCTTTGAGCTAATCGGAATCGGCTATGCCGCTTGGTTTACCTGGCGCTACCTACTCCGGGCCAGCAACCGGGAGGAACTACTGCGCGAGATCAATAGCCTCAAGAACCAGGTTCTAGGGGTTGGGAAGTAGCCCTTAGGCATTCGCAAGCTGGCCGTTCCCACACTTTAACTCTGCACTAGCCAAGGCTCCCCGCGAGGGGGGAAGGTTTATTTATGGCTTGGTATGGAACTTGGTATGTTGATGGGGGATCAGGCCCTTTCTGCATCTCAGGGGCGCAACTCTGACCGAAACGAGAGTAAAACGAAACCAAAGACAACCAAAAAAGCCAGGCAGCACAGGGAATGTTTCTGTGCTGCCTTTTCAGGTTTCTAGGAAACGACTTCCAGCGATCGCGCTTAGCTGGCATCAGCATGAGGTTTGTAGTGACGACTTCAGTCGTCCTGACTCAACAAGCTATGGCGTATGGGAGTAGGGCAAAGTGAGACGCTCGATTGGAACGATAAAGGTCAGTCAGAACGACTACAGTCGTTACTACGAGCAGGTTACGAGCAGATTGATTAGGGGCAGGCAGAGAATGCCTACCCCACGGAATTTCAGCCTTGAGCAGGCTGACTATTGGACGCTGCCGATCGCAGGGGATTCGATCGGTTTCATCATGAACAGGCGGAAGAATTGGTTCAGGTTGGAGAAGTACAGGGGCAGCTTCTTAAAACCTTTGACTGGGGCCGGGGCGTCGGAGTTGTCGATTTCCCGAAGCTTGTCATTGTTAGTGCAGCAGGCTTCCAGGCGATCGTAGAATTCGGGATTAGTAACATCCAGAATCACGGGGAAGACGCGGGCTGAGGTTTCGTTAGTCTTCTCGATCACGTACTTGTCGTACTCACGGGCATCCAGGCCGATCGCCCGGTAGAAGTCAGCCCGTTGCACATCATTCAGGTACATCGTGGCAAACACCGACAGCAGGAAGAATCGACACCAGAGCTTAGGCGGCACCACAATCACCATGAAGTAGCGGCTCCAGGCTTTCGGTGAGAGGCTGGCCGGAATCGCCTTGATCTTTTGCCAAAGCGTGCGTTGCTGGTTCAGCATTTGGGGTTGTGCCCGCATGATCGCGTCGAAGAAGTCGCCGTGGCGGTTTTCGTCTTGGCACCAGTTCTCAAAGAAGCGGAAGATCGGATAAACCCGGTCTTCGGGGTGGGCCTCCAAGTGACGATAGATGGTGATATAGCGCCAGTAGCCGATTTTCTCCGACAGGTAGGTGGCGTAGAAGATAAATTCAGGTTCAAAGAAGGTGTATTTGTGGTTCTGGGTGAGGAAGCCCAAGTCCAGCGATAGGTTAAAGTCCGACAGTGCCTTGTTGAGGAAACCAGCGTGGCGGGCCTCGTCACGGGACATCAGGTTAAAACACTCAGCGAGGACGGGGCTTTTGCCCTTCAGCTTGCGGCTAAGTTCCTTGTAGAGCAGGAAGCCGGAAAACTCAGCCGTGCAGGAGCGCTCCAGAAACTCGACGAACAACCGCCGGGTGTCACTATCCAGGTGATCCCAGGATTGATTAAACTCTTCGTCCCGGACAAAGTGGTGACGGTTATAGTCAACGCGGAATTCTTCGAGAATGGCCCGCAGTTCCGGTTCGTTAACGGAAATATCCATCTCAGCCATCGCTTCAAAGTCAGTGGTGTAGAAGCGGGGCGTCAGGATTGTCTCCTTGGCAGGGACCTTAATCCCAGGCCGGAGTTCTTGGAAGGATTCTTGAGCCGAAGCTGTTTCTGTTAAACCGGGTTTCTTGAGAGAATCTACCATCTGTTTCCTTTGCCCAAAGGTAAAGAACACTGCGCATGTTTCCCAGTCTACCAAGGCGTATCCCGCAATTGAGAGCTAACACGTTAAGAGTTGCAACATAATGTAAATATTTCATAGGTGTGGGTACGGGACTAGGTTGCTTGGGATAACGATTCGTTGGTCGGCTGGATTGAGGGATAGAACCGCAAGAATAGTAAGGGGTTGGGCTGAGTTATGCGCGATCGCTAACCCCATCAATAGTTGCATCTGCCGACCTGTTTTGGTAGGCAAGCAGGCACGGCGTCACACTTGCCTGAGCCGAGGGGCAACATTCTCCCTGTAGTTTCTTAACCTGTCTTCAAATTCTCAGCAGTTAGAACAAGGCGGCGATCGCGGTGGGCAGGCGGAATAGGCAGGTCTCGATTGGCGTCTCTGCTCAGGGCAA
Organism: Coleofasciculaceae cyanobacterium bin_20; assembly: GCA_037445115.1. Classification (GTDB taxonomy): domain Bacteria; phylum Cyanobacteriota; class Cyanobacteriia; order B231; family B231; genus Trichothermofontia. The sequence continues at coordinate 7,465 of JBBILC010000042.1, read as the reverse complement.
GCGGCGGGCAGGCGGGACGCCTACCCCACAATCCCCCTAACGGCGAAGGGGACTGTCGTCAGGTTCAGGCGATCGCTCACCTGGAGCGCAGGACCTGCCCTAAGGACTGCCAGGAGAGGTGGTAAGCTGATCCCAATAGCATTGACCTAACCCTACTATTAGCCGGGATTAAGGCACCTGATCCAGGGATGCGGATTCTGTTAGTCGAAGACGATCGCCAACTGGCAGAATCGTTGACCGAAGCGCTCATGATGCAACAGTACGTCGTGGACTGGGCACACGATGGGGAGTTAGCCTGGGAAAAGCTGCAACAGTTTGTCTATGACCTGATCCTTATGGATGTGACGTTGCCCAAGGTAGATGGGATGCGGCTTTGCCAGCAGTTGCGCGATCGCGGGTATGTTGTCCCAATCCTGATGTTGACAGCCCGTGATACCAGCGTTGATAAGGTGACAGGGTTAGATGCCGGAGCCGATGCTTACATGGTGAAACCGTTTAACTTGCAGGAGCTTTTGGCGCAAATTCGCGCCCTGCTGCGGCGGGGCCAAGGAAGCAGTGCCTCGATCCTGCGTTGGGGGGATCTGTCGCTCAATCCGAGTAGCTATGAGGTTGCTTACGGGCGATCGCCCATTCGCCTCACGGCTAAGGAATTTGCCCTGCTTGAAGCCCTTCTACGCTATGGCAAGTTGGTCTTGAGTCGCAGTGCCATTATTGAACAGGTTTGGACGTGGCAAGATTCGCCGGAAGAAGACACGATCAAAACCTACATTAAAAATTTACGGGCCAAACTGAAAGCGGCGGGTGCCCCCAAGGATTTGATTGAGACGGTGCATGGTATTGGCTATCGGATGAAACCGTTAGATTAATGAGATTAAACGGGTCAAGAGTATCCATTGATCAACAAGATCATTGTGGGGTAGGCATCCTGCCTGCTAGATGAGATTTTAGATTTTAGATTTTGGGATTTTGGGATTTTAGATTGACTAGATCTTGTGGGGTAGGCATCCTGCTTGCCACCCAGACAAATGTTCAGAAAATCTTGATATTTTCCCCGATTTCTCCACAAAGTTTCCCCGGAAATTCCTCCCTGGCTCTTCTAGGCTAGGGCATACCCTTTACGGACACTCTGTTTCACCTATCTGGTTTACCTATCTGGTTTACCTAGCGATTAACGGTTAATCGTAATCTCAAACAAAAATCTGTAGCATTTGATGCAATTTTAATCCTAATTCTACCCCGTTGTAAAGGTTAAAGTGATGAAAATTCAGAGACGGCATTTTCTCCAGTTGGGTGCTGGGGCTGCGCTGGCGATCGCGGCTCATGGTTGTTCCCAATCCCAAACGCAAACTACAACCAGCGCCCCTAGTGCGACCAGTAGTGAGAATCCCGGTAAAATCGCGATCGGGTTTTGGCCCGTAGCCTCTGGTTTACCCCTCTTTGTCGCCGAGAAGAAGGGCTATTTTAAGGAAGTCGGCTTAGATGTTGAAGTGGTAAAATTCGCTTCCCCGAACCAGGCAGCAGAAGCCCTGATCGCCGGACGGATTCAAGGCACCGGCAATGGCGTCGCCAGTGGGGTCTTGGGACTGGCAGAAATTACCTCACCGGGCCTCTTTAAGATCCTGGCTGCGAACCCTAGCAACGTTGAGTATGTGCTTGATCAGGTGATTGTGGCGAAGGATAGCCCCATTCAAAGCATCAGCGATCTTAAAGGCAAGACATTTGCAACCGGACCAGGGGCGCAAAATCTGGCGATCGCCGAGGCCATTCTTGAAGCCGCAGGGGTCAGCGATCCCCAAGTCCAACAATTGGAAATTCGGCAACATGTGGCCGCGATCGAATCTGGACAGATTGATGCCGCCTATACCCTAGAGCCAACGGGAACCGTCGGCGACCTGAAGGGAATTACCCGCGTTTTAGAGAATGGGGTTGTCTCGAAATATATTTTGGGTGACCCCCGTGCCCCCTGGTTTGGGGGAGCCGCCGCCATGAGCAGTCAGTTTTTGGCCCAATATCCAGCCACAACCGCACTCTATACCCAAGCCTATCGGCGGGCGATCGCGGATATCCGTAATCAGCCGGATGAGGTGCGTCAATATTTGGTCGGTTACACCGCGATCGAAGGTGAATTGGTCAATAAGGTTCCCCTAGTGGGATATACCTTGTACGACGAATTTAAGCCAGAAGATGTGGCCTATTTTCAGAAATTTTTTGACTTCATGACGGCTAAAGAGGTTTTTGCCAAATCCGTGGATGTTTCTGAACTGCTCTATCGGCCTACCTAAGAAGCTCTTTTCAAAGGGACGATCGCGATTAAAACCGCAACTATCAGCGATAACGCTCTGACGATTCGACAAGCGTCTCTAAGTTTGTAGTAACGACTATAGTTGTCAAAGCAGTAGCCTTTCCATCCTCCCCAATCCTCTCTCCAAAGGAGCACGGGTGAGTCAGTGCAAAATCCACAGGTTCTAGTGATGAATAGTCCGACGACACTATCCACGATCGCGCCGCCAGCGTCGTTTATTTCGGTCAAGAATCTCTGTAAGTCCTTTGCAGGGGCACCGCTTTACCAGAACTTTAATCTGGATTTACCCAATAATCAGTTGGTTTCAATTTTTGGGCCGAATGGTTGTGGTAAGTCTACCCTCATCAATATGATCAGTGGCCTGATTCCCTGCGATAGTGGGGATATTCAGATTCACGGTAAGCCGATCCGCCGTGCCCGCATTGGGTATGTTTTCCAAAACTATCGAGATTCCATGTTTCCGTGGCTGAGTGCCTACGATAATATTGCCTATCCCCTGCGAATCAAGGGAGTATCTGATCGGGATTGTCGCGATCGCATTAACCAACTGATTGAAACCTTCAATATTCGCCTGGATCTGCGGCGTTATCCCTATAGTTTTTCCGGGGGACAGCAACAATTAGTCTCTATTTTACGTGCCCTAGTGGCTAATCCGGAGGTCCTCTTTTTGGATGAACCCTTTTCAGCCCTAGATTTCGAGACAACCCTCTTTGTGCGCGATAAGCTTCAGGAAATTTTCATGGCAACGGGTATTCCCATGCTGATGGTGGTGCATAACCTTGAAGAAGCGGTTTTTTTAGCAGATACGATTTTGCTCCTCAGTAAACGGCCCACCCATTTGGTTGAAGCCGTTCCCTTTACGCTTCCCCGTCCCCGTACCCCCGATACCCTGACCTCGCCCAAATTCATTGAGGTGAGCCGGCACTGTTTAGATATTTTTCGTCAGGAGATGCGGAAATAATGGCTACGATTGTACGTTCCGATCGATCCCGTTCCGGCTGGCAATTTCTAAGCGATTGGCTCGATCGCGGCTTACCCCTGGTGGGCGTATTGGTCTTGTTTGGCGTATGGTGGTTAATTGCGGTTTCGGGTTGGGTAAACCCGGTCCTTTTGCCCACCCCGATCGCCACCCTGGATACCCTAGTGCGAGGCATGTTCAGCGGCACCATGCTCCCCGACTTTTGGGCAACGGTGTTACGCACGTTTAGCGCCTTTTTACTGGCAGCCGTCATCGGTGTACCCGTTGGGGTTGCGTTGGGTAGCTCGGAAAAGCTCTATCGAAGCGTTGAGTTTTTGATCGACTTTTTCCGCTCCACACCGGCCAGTGCTCTGATTCCCATGTTTATTCTCTTTTTTGGAATTAGCGATTTCTCAAAAGTGGTGATTGCCGCCTTTAGTGCCCTGTTGTTGATTATATTTAACAGTGCCTATGGGGTAATGAATGCTAAGCAGTCCCGTATCCTAGCTGCGAAGGTGATGGGGGCCAATCACTGGCGTATTTTTAAGGATGTTTTGCTCTTAGAGAGTCTCCCACAAACGTTTATTGGCCTCCGGAGTGGGATTAGTATTGCGCTAGTGATTGTGATTGTTGCAGAGATGTTTATTGGCACTGAGCAAGGCTTGGGTAAACGCATTATTGATGCTCAACAGATTCTGAATGTCCAGGATATGTATGCCTCTATTCTGGTCACTGGATTTTTGGGTTATTTCCTCAATATGCTCTTTCTGGTTTTGGAAAAACGACTGGTTCATTGGAGTGGCAAATAATTCGCCTATTCCAACGGTAGGCGTATCGTGATAGTCGTGCCTTTCCCTTCCTGGCTGGCGATCGTCCACGCCCCTTGGTGTAATTCCACACTGGCTTTGACCACCGCTAAACCCAATCCCGATCCCGTGATCGTGCCCACATTACTGGCCCGGAAGAAAGCATTACCCAAATGGATATGCTCCGTCTTAGGAATCCCGATACCCTGATCCTCGATTTGAAGGGTCAACCCCTGGATATCGCTAGTCAAGGAGACTTTAATTTCAGACTGGGGGGGAGAATATTTAGCCGCGTTGCTAAGGAGATTAGTCACCAGCGATCGTAGGAGTTTTTTATCCAGAAAGGCTCTGGTAACTCCGGCTATTCCATCAACTGTAATAGTTTGGGTAATACCGAGTTGTAGTTCTTCCAGGATGGCTTGCAAAAACGGTTCCACGTCCAGGAGTTCAGGGTGAAAGTCTAATTTACCAACCTCGGCTCTGGTCAACAGTAAAAGATCGGCAATCTGTTGGTGCATCCGTTTGGCAGTGCCATAGATCCGTTGGATACTGGCTTGCTTTTGGTCATCACTGAGAGCCGCATAGTTAAGCTGAAGCGATTCACTCGAAACCAGGATTGTACTGAGGGGTGTGCGTAACTCATGGGAAGCCATCGAAAAGAAGCGGTTGCGGAGTTGGCTTAAGCTTTGACTTTGCTCTAATTCCCGATTTAATTGGTGTAAAAATAGCACTAATCCCAGGGTGAAGAGTAGCCCAACGATCAAAATTGCGATCGCGCCATAGTGGGTATCAACCACATAATTAGCGGAAGGCGTAAACTCGATCGTCCACTGTCGCTGCCCCACCACGAGTACCTGGGTACAGGTGGCGGGCTGGGGACATAGGGATAATTGCCTTGGGTTCAAGGCGAAAGGGGCTTCCCCGGTGGTCACTTGCTTCTGCTTGGCCTCGTATCGTCCCAAAAATTGAGAACGACCCTGAGCGCTGCGATCGTAAAGGCTAAAGTCAATCTCGTATTGCAACCCTTGCAAGGATTCTTCCACCACATCGGAAATCCGAAAGACACCGACTAAAACGCCCGTAAACTGCGATTCTCCTGCGGAGACACGACGTGAACTCGGCCCTGGTTGATCACCCGGTCTTAGGGTTAGTGCAATCAGTGGATCACACATTGAACGTGGGCTAGCCGCCTCGGCTGTCTGGGTGGCCGGCAGGATGCCGACCCCACAACTATTTTGCGATCGCGTGTTTTTCGAGGGCGCGACAATCGGTTGATACAGCGGTTGAAAAACGAGAAAACCAAACTGGTTACGTTTTTCCTGGACTAAGCGAATCCGCCCGGTGGCCTGAAGGGTGCCCGTCTCCCGCGCCTGGGCGATCGCCGCGGCCCGGATCGGGTCCGAAGCCAAGTCATAGCCTAGGGCTGACTCGTTCCCCACCCAAGGTTCCACATAGGTGACCGGGACATACTCAGGCCGCCCCCCCGCCTGCCCTAACCGTTGATCGCGGCCCAGTTCCGTGATTTGAAAACCCAGATACCCTTCCGCCTTGAGGCGGTGTTCGTAGGCAGAACGTTCCTGATCGGTCACTAGGGGTGCCCATTCCAGAGCTTGAATACCAGGATGATTCTGGAGCGATCGCTGCACAAAGGCCGCAAAAGTCGCACGATCGATGGCGGGGGACTGCACCGCATAGTAATCGCCTAAAAATGCCAGCACATCCGTATAGCGATTGAGGCTGCGTTGCAGGGCAGTAGTCAGGTTTTCAATCTGGCGCTGAAAACGCTGTTGCCGCCGCGCCAGTTCCCATTGATTCACCACAACTGTCAGCCAGACCGCTACCCCCACCCCCACCCCGAGTGTCAAGCCAACCATCAGGCGGTAAGACGGATAAACCTTCGGCATTCTCTTGTGCGCGTAGCGTCTCCACCGGCGAAAGGGACAAGGCGACTACCTGCTTTCAGCCGCGATCGTAGGCCATCCCGGTTTCACTGCCACCATACTGCCCTGAACTCGCGATCGACGTTGTCGCAACCATTACGGTTGCCGCCTCTTGAAAATATTTTTGCTGGGGATTTCCGGATAGAAGTGGCGCAATCAGAAGAGTGGAGTGGTAGATGCACCCTGATTTTAACGCCCTGATTCGCAATGCGGATTGGGGCTTTTTTAGGTAAGAGGCCCCTGATGGGCAAGCTGTGCAACCCTCAGATATTTGCAATAATAACAGAAACTTATTTTTTAACCGGCAGTCTGTTTACTCATTTTAAACAATTTGGCAAAAAAATGATCCGGGTGCCCCGTTCTTCCCCTAACGGCGGTTGAGAAGTTGATCAATCATGCGGTTAGCCTGGGAGCCATAGCCCCCGCCAAAAAGATTGAAGTGATTGAGAAGATGATACAGATTGTAAAGGACTTGACGGCGAGCATAACCGGGGGCAATCGGAAAGACTTCGTTGTACCCTTCGTAAAATGGGGCTGGAAAGCGTCCGAATAGCTCAGTCATGGCCAAATCGACTTCGCGATCGCCCCAATAGGTTGCAGGGTCAAAGATCACGGGTTCACCCTCAGTCGTAATCGCCGCATTACCCGACCAGAGATCACCGTGGACAAGAGAGGGTTGGGGGTGATGATCCGCCAGAAGTTGGGGAACCGCCTCTAATAATTCCGCCTGACGCGGGAAGTGTCCCCCCCGACGCGACGCTAACTGAAACTGAAAGGCCAAGCGATGGTCTCGGAAAAAGGTCGTCCAATTCGGTGTCCAGGGGTTAGGTTGGGGCGTGTCACCGATAGTATTATCCCGGTCCCAGCCAAAGTAGGATTCCCCTGGGGACGATCGCCATTGGTGCAGGGCCGCCAACTGTTGGCCCATCGTTCGCCAACTTGCCGGGGTCCCCGCTCCACCCAGGTCCAGGTATTCCAGCACCAGGTAAGCCTGCGCCCCCGTCACCCCACAGGCGATCGGTCGTGGCACCCGAATCGTTTGGGTCTGCAACAGTTGAGCTAGTCCCAATTGCTCGGCATCAAACATATCGATCTTGGCGGCGTGGTTGAGCTTGACAAAGTATCGTGTCTCTCCCTGGCTGAGTAAATACGCTTGATTAATGCAGCCTCCCCCCAGCGATCGCGCTTGCGGCTGGGGCAAAGGCGTTCCAGTTAACTGGGTAATGTGTTGGGCGATCGCAGTCCACATAGTCAGTTGTCCTTATGGTTCAGTTGTCCTTGCAAAGTGAGCAATGGGGCATAGCCGTTGCCCGATAGTGGACAGATAGACCCATGCTCCCTCCCAGCGAGCTGCTAAATTTTATCGGGATTTTCCGGTTATTATCTAGGGCAAGGTAACCACCGACTGAGACTACACTTAGGAAACCCTTAGATAAAACACCCACCCACTCACCCACCC
>JBBILC010000041.1:0-34625 GCA_037445115.1 Coleofasciculaceae cyanobacterium bin_20 | reverse complement strand
CCCCTGTCCGTTTGGCAACGCCTGCGACGGCAGGAATTTGACTGTGAAACAGCCTTAAGTCTACTGGTTGATCCCCAGGGCAAGGTGAACCTGAGCCTCCTGGACACCGAGGTAACCTATCGGTTTTTGCGCGAATTTCCCGATCGCAGTGCCCTTCCCCCCGTCATCCCCTTGCTGCTGTGGCGCAGTTGTTTCTACCTCGGCAGTCCTATCCCCCTCGCAATCGAACAAATCCGGCAGTTAGGCGATCGCACGCTGACGACCATCAAGGTGGTCCCGATCGCGGAAAAAAGCTACCGTGCCTGGTATCACAGCCTGAATTTTGACCACACCTGCATCAATGCCGATCCCCTCGTAAATCCCCTCACGGGCGAAGTTGAGCAGGAGGACATTGGTGAAACCACCGAGCTTTACCTGTCCAAAGCCGTTGACCAGATTGGCCGCATTCGCACCCTGATCTCCGGTGCCCTGCGCAACCGCGCCAGTGACATCCACCTGGAACCCACCCCCTCTGGGCTGCGAGTGCGCTACCGGATCGATGGCATCCTGCGCGATATTACGGTCCTCCCCCTGGAGATCAGTCGGCGGGTAGTCGTTGCCTTGAAGGTCATGTCTGACATTGATATTGGTGACAGTCGGCGACCCCAGGATGGCCGCATTGGCGAGAAGTATGCGACCCATCAGGCGGAAGGACTGGGGTTGGATATGCGCGTGAGTACCCTCCCCTGTGTGGGGGGTGAGAAAGCCGTGATTCGGCTCTTGCCAGCCCAGAATCCCTTTACGGACATTCAAAGCCTGGGCTTTACCCCGCGATCGCTCGCCCTTTATCAGCACTGGATACAACAACCCCAGGGCATGATTATCTTCACTGGCCCCACCGGTTCCGGCAAAACCAGCACCCTCTATACCACCCTCCAAGCCGTTGCCCAAGAGCACGTCAACGTCGTCACCGTCGAAGACCCAGTGGAATATCAACTGCAAAATATTACCCAAACCCAGGTAAACGAAGCGGCTGGCATGACGTTTGCGGCGGGTCTCCGGGCGATCCTACGCCAGGACCCGGACATCATTATGGTGGGGGAAATTCGTGATCATGAAACCGCTGAAACTGCCGTGCGGGCTGCCTTAACCGGCCACCTCGTCTTTACCACCCTGCATACCAACGACGCGATCGGGGCCATTCCCCGAATGAAGGACATCGGTCCCGATCCCGGCTTGATCAGCGATGCCCTGTTGGGAATTGTGGCCCAACGCCTCGTGCGCAAGATTTGTCCCCATTGCACCGCACCCTACACCCCCACCCAACGGGAGTTGGAAATTCTCGAACTATCGCCCACCGTCGGGAATACCCAGGGTTGGCGACAGGGGCAGGGTTGCGCCAAATGCTTTAACTCCGGTTACCTAGGGCGGGAGGCGGTCATTGAGGTTTTGAACGTCGATGAGACCGTGCGCGATATTATTCATGAAGGTACCATTACTCAACTACGGCGGTACTTATATAAAACTGAATTTGAATCCTTCCGGATGGCTGCGATCACCAAAGTAACCACTGGTATTACCACCCTCACTGAAGTCATGCGGGTCCTGCCCCACAGTGCCCTCTTCCCCCGATCGCCCCGCAATCCCAACCCCCCGATGCAACTCATCAACACCAAATCCTAAAAGCGGCAAATTTTTAATTTACCCGGCACACACCCCTGAAGCCCTACCCACTCCCCGTTCCCTACTAACTACTAACTACTAACTACTAAAAGTGTATGAACCAAGGTGTCTATAAAGGTCCCTTTATCCTGGGAATTCTGAGCGAGAGTGATATCTGCTGGCTACGGGAGGTCGGCACGATCGAAGAAATTGCCGCCGGACAGACCCTAATCGAAGGCGGTAAACCCCTTACCTCGTTCTATATCATTTTGGGGGGAACCTTGAGCGTATCTGTGCAGGAACCCGAACCCCATGAGGTTACCCAGATTAGCGTTGGGGAAGTTTTAGGAGAAATGTCCTTTGTCGATACCACCCCACCTTTGGCAACGGTTACCGCGATCGATGAGTGTTTAGTCCTGTCCGTATCCCATTACAAACTGGCCTCTAAGTTTCAGCAGGATACGGGTTTTGCCTATCGCTTTTATCGGGCGATCGCCTTGTTTCTATCAAGTCGCCTGCGGCAAACAACAGCCCAATTAGGGTACGGCGGCACCCACGAGTAGTAGCAGCTTGCCATCGCCAGCCTTGCGCAGGTATTACCAGGTCTTAAAGCAGGGCATCGATCGGTAACCCCCAACCCAACAGGAAACGTAAGAGCAAACATAGCCCGATCAAGCCTATGAGTGCCACCGTGGCCTTCAGATCGGTTGATAGGTCTAACAAACCCTCTTTCCAAAGCCCATAGGAAAAGGCAACATAGTAGGGAACATCATTGAGAACCACAGCTAAAATAGCGCCTAGCTCCCCCAGCAGAATATAACCTACATAAATAGCAACAATGATAAACACTACCTTAGAAAAGTAGGCAAAAGCTGAATAACGGGGTTTACCAAGGGCCAGGAGGGCGGGACTGGTCGTATTAACGAGAACACTAGGCCATAACCCTAAGGCCAATAGGGGGAGCATCCAGGCGGCAGGGGCAAAGGTCTGAGGATAAAGAAACGTAATGACCACATCACCGAAACTGGTGAGTAGGGCGATAAAAATAGTCAATGGCCACAGAATAAGACGGCTATTTTTGAGGAGCTTACGACGAAATTCCGGACGAGGTAAGGCAGCAAATTTGGCCGTTGCGGGAAAAATAACACTACCATTAAGTTGACTCAGAACTTGACGGGGAATATCTGACAAGGTATAGGCAATTGTATAAATACCCAATAGTTCCAGAGTGAACAATTTGGCTAGCATCAAACGATCAACTTGATTAGCTAGGAAGGTCATGGCTGTGGATACAAAGATCCAACGACCAAACTTAAAGAGGTTAGCCGCAGCGTCGCGATCGAAGGCAAAATGGTTTTTAACAGTCAAATCTAGAAAATGGCTCCAGATCATTTTGATAAATCCTGCGATCAGACCACCGGCAACTAATGCCCAAATTGTGGGACTAAAGTAGGCCCAAACAATCATAATGACAATTTGAATAATCTGTGATCCCGTCTGAAAAATGATTAACTTTTTAAGTGCTAATTCCTTGCTCAGGGTAAACTGAGAAGTTGAGGTGAAACCATCGAAGATAACGGTTAAACTTAAAATGGGAATAAGCCATAATAGTCTAGGTTCATCATAAAAATGTGCAATTGGCCAGGTAATTAGAAAGCAAATAAAACAAAGAATAAAACTACGAATAACCTGAATAGTCCAAGCGGTATTAATAAATTTCTCGTCATCGCGTCGATTTTGAATAATACTGGGACCAATTCCAATATCAGAGAAGAGTCTAAGCCCAAGTAAAAAGACATTAGCTAAGGCCATAAGACCGAATAGCTCTGGCACCAGCAGGCGAGTTAGGATTAAATTGCTAATAAACCGAATAATCTGGCTGGTTCCATACCCCGCGATCGTCCAGGCTGCCCCCTTAATTGCCCGCCTTTTGACCTCTGATGCTTCTTGCCAATAGGTGCGTAATTGGGCGGGGTTGAGTTTCTGAAACATGCACAGATAGGCCCTCTCGAAAGGATGGCGGAAAGTTCAGACTTGTTCAATATAGCAGCAGGATTGAACCAAACGTGATTGATAAAGATATCGTGAAGATTGGACCATTTCCCCCCGCTGGCCCCCGCTAGCCAACCAAGGTCATAGCAGGGCAACTTGACTGAATGTATAAAGGGCTGATCGCCAGACCAGGTAGCCGTTACCATTCAGATGCAGGCCATCCGTGGTCAAATCCAGGCGTAGGTTGCCATCGGGATCGACAAACAGGGCGTGGAGATCGAGGTAATACACACCCGCTTCCGCACAGACCGTCGCAAGGGCCTGGTTCAGTTGGCGAATCTCCTCATTGGGAATCGCGATTAAATGCTCCCGCCCCTCCCAGGTTGCCTGTTCACCACTGTGGGGGAGGATCGACTGCACCACAATTTTGGCCTGGGGGTGTTGCCGTTGCAGTTCTTGGATAATCAAGGTTTGATTGCGCAGGACCACATCCCTCGGCACGCCCCGGATCAAATCGTTAATGCCAATCATCACTAAGATGACTTGGGGCTGAACCGGGCGGAAGAGATCCAGGCGATCGCGTAACCCAGCCGAGGTTTCACCGGAAATCCCCTGGTTAAGCCAGGTGTAGTTTGTGGGGAGCATGTCGGCGGGAAACCACAGACTCAGGGAGTCCCCGGCCAGGATGGCGAGATTCGCTGGTTGCTTGGCAGCGGCAGCAGCGGCTTCCCGGCGCAGAATGCCTAGCCAATCCTGATAGGTCAGTTGGTGGCGGGGACCAATATCAGGCGTAGGGGGTGTCGCGATCGCCGATAGTTGGGTACTCCCCACCTGGGTGACAGGTAACCAGGCCATATCGGCAGTAGACGGTCCTGCTTGGGAGACGGTTGGAACTTGACGCACCAGCACCAGCACCCCGATCACCAGGACCCCATTGCCCAGCAGCGACAACCAGGCCCAGCCCGGAATTACTTTGCGGACACGTCTGCGCATCAACTCAGGTTGCATGGGAGGTTCCGATCGCACAGGCAGTTCAGAGCTTACGGGGGGATTGGCTTCGATTTTAATCACGATCGTGCCCTAACATCTCCATAAATAGGATTTCGTTAACTGGGATTTCGTTAATATTGCGCTGAAGTCATTGCTCCCAGCACTGGTGTTCTGCACACCTGAGCAATCATTGTCCGGAGAAGTTTATCCTGAAATCAGTCGATCGCCCGTTCGTCCGCCCATGGTCGCCCTCCCCAACCTTCATCCCTTGCCTGTCCAGCCGATTACTGCTGCGGCCTTCGCCCCCTATGGCCAGTTGATTACCCCAATGTCCGATGATCAGCCCTATGGAGCGGCGGATGCCCAATTGGTCCTCGCCCCTGGTATTCCCCGTTTCTACCTCATGCGCCTCACCCAACGGGGCCGCCGGTTTCACAAAATCACTCGCCATGTCCGCTGCACCCAATGTCTGGGGTCCCTCGCGGGGAAAAGCTGGTTGCTGGCCGTCGCCCCCCCCAGTGGCCCGGATGCTTCTGATCGCCCCGATCGCGCCCAGCTCCAAGCCTTCCAGATCCCTGGCACCTGTTTCGTAAAACTGGCGATCGGCACCTGGCACGCCGGTCCTTTTTTTGATCACGCCCAGGTTGATTTCTATAATCTCGAACTCAGTGATACCAACGCAGTGGACCACTTTAGCTACGACTTTCAGCAAGCGGAGAGCCTCATCTTTGAACTTCAGGGCGGCACACCTGACGAGGGGGCTGTCAGTCGTCCGGGGAACAGACCGCTAGAATAAAACTAGGCACTATTAAGTTTTGTATATGGCAGATCAGCTAATGCGGGCCACGGCAGCCGGTGGGGGTATCCGTGCCGTGGGGACAATTACCACTCGTTTGACTGAAGAAGCACGGCAGCGCCATCGGCTCTCCTACGTGGCCACGGCGGCGCTGGGGCGGACAATGGCTGCTGGCTTACTGATGGCCTCAACCCTCAAGCGAGAGGACGCGCGGATCAATATCCGGGTGGAGGGCAATGGTCCCCTGGGTGGTATTTTGGTCGATGCCCGACCCGATGGCACCGTGCGGGGCTATGTATCTAACCCCAGCGTGGAATTACCACCGAATGCGATCGGCAAGCTGGATGTGGGCAGAGCCGTCGGGCCAGAGGGTTATCTCTACGTGGTGCGGGATGTGGGCTATGGCTATCCCTACTCCAGTACGGTGGAACTTATCTCCGGCGAGATTGGCGATGATATCAGCCACTACCTGGTGACTTCGGAGCAAACCCCCTCGGCGCTGCTGCTAGGCGTTTTTGTGGGGGCTGAGGGGGTGACTGCGGCAGGGGGTCTCCTGTTGCAAGTGTTGCCACGGGCGGCGCGGGACGAGTCCTTGATCCAAATCCTCGAAAGTCGCATTGCCAAGCTCTCTGGCTTTACCCCCCTGCTGCGATCGGGGAAGTCCCTAACCGATATTTTCCAGGATTTGTTAGGGGACCTGGATCTGGAAATCCTGCCCGATCGTCGCCTCGTGCGGTTCCACTGTGGCTGTTCCTTCGATCGCGTCCTGGGTGCCCTGAAGCTCCTGGGTGAAGTCGAACTCCAGGACATGATTGAAAAAGATGACGGGGCAGAAGCCACCTGCCATTTCTGCGGCGAAGTGTATCGGGCCAGCAGTGCTGAGTTAGCCGATTTAATCACGATCTTGCGCCAGGAAGCCGCAACTCGCTAGATTGGGGTGGCTGTACCCTCGGTGCCAACCCTCGCAAATACCGACGATAGGGGAAAGGAGAACGCTTAATTTCTCCGAGTACCCGCAGGCTGGGGCACCAGTCTTTGACAACACCAAAACAAGTAGGAGCAAGCAACCATGCGGGTTGTGGGACTGATGAGCGGCACCTCGGTCGATGGCATTGATGCCGCCCTAGTCGAGATTACGGGCACTACCCTGGATCTTCAGGTAGACCTTCTGGCCGCTGCTACCTATCCCTATCCAGCGGCCCTCCGGCAGCAGATCTTAGCCTTGGCGGGCGGGGAAGCACTGTCCCTCGCAGCGTTAGCCGATCTCGATGAGACGATCGCCCAGGTATTCGCCCAGGCTGCCCAGGCCATCCAACTGGGGCACCCCCCCGCCGACCTGATCGGCTCCCACGGCCAGACCGTCTATCACCGTCCGCCTGCGCCCGCCAACACCCCATTGGACCCGGCACCCCACCCCCTGGGTTACAGCCTTCAGCTAGGCCGGGGAGCCACGATCGCCGCCTTGACCGGTATCACCACCGTCGCCAACTTCCGGGCTGCGGATCTGGCGATGGGGGGACAGGGTGCCCCCCTAGTACCACGGGTAGACGCCTACCTTCTCAGTGACGCCCACCGAGATCGCTGTGTACAAAATATCGGTGGCATTGGTAACGTCACCTATCTACCCGCCTGGGGGTCAGCCACTCCGGTACCCAGTTCTGATGACCCGGCTGCTGTGTCAGGGGCAATCGCCCGCTGGGAGCGCCAAATTAAGGGTTGGGACACGGGTCCCGGCAATATCCTGCTGGATCTGGCGGTGCAACACTTTTCTAAGGGTCAGCAGACCTATGACCGCGATGGAGCCTGGGCGGCCCAGGGAACCGCGTGTCAGACCCTCGTGACCCAATGGTTACAGCAACCGTTTTTCCAGGCCCCTCCCCCCAAATCCACCGGACGGGAACACTTTGGTCAGGCATATTTGGCCCAATGTTTAGCGGACGGCGATCGCTATGGCCTTTCCCCTGCTGATCAGTTAGCTACCCTGAGCGAATTCACCGCCGCCACGATCGCCCATAGCTACCGGACCTATCTGCCCCGCTTACCCCAACAGGTTTATGTCGCCGGGGGGGGTGCTCACAATCCCGATCTCATCGCCCGCCTACAGCGCTTACTGGCCCCGATCCCCGTTGCGACGACCGAGGCCCTAGGGTTGAGTGTCGCGTTCAAAGAGGCAATCGCCTTTGCGGTACTGGCCTACTGGCGGTGGCAGGATCTCCCTGGTAACTTACCCAGTGTGACCGGGGCACGTGCCTGCATCCCCTTGGGGGATCTGTATCCAGGTGGCACACCGCCAGAGAATCGCGTAGAATCCCGTTCAGGGAGACCGATAACCCGATCGGCCACGATCGCATCGGGACTTATCGCCAATTGATGCCGGGGTAATACTGTGTCACATACCTTTTTACTAGAGCCAGGACGCTGGCTGCTTCAGGGGAACTGGTTGGATCGGGATGGGATGCCCATAACCATTAAGGGGAAAACCCTTGTCGCTTGGACACGTGACAATTGGTTCACGATGGTGACATTATTAAAATTTCCGGGTGCAGCGCGGGACGATATTTCGTTTCAGTACAAGGGGCGCTTAAACTTGGGGGAACGCCAATATACCTTTGTCCTGCACCATAGCGAATTAGGGCGGGTGGAAGGTGAAGGCTGGATTGCCCCCGCCTCGATCGTGCAGCGATATTGGGTACTAGGGGATAAGCAGCGGCGCAGTGGCTTTGAAACCATCCATCGTGTCGATGATAATACCTACTTCCTGGCGAGTGCGGTCATTGAAGCGGGTCGCAATCTTATCAGTACGATGGAGGCGACCCTAGAGCGACAGTCGGACTAACCCTAGTGAGGCCAGTAGCGCCAACGCATCCCGATATGTTCTCATTCGTAGCAATTTGCGGCACTCTAAAAACAGGGAAGACGGGTTCCCCTTGGAGATCTCTCCGGTCCTGTATCAATGACGGTGCGGCACCCACAGTCTCCCGCCATGCAGTCCAGTAGGCCGCCTCCCAGCGCTCTCTGCCAACTGCATCCTGATACGCCCTTGGCGTCGCGCAGCTATCGGTTACCCGGTTGGCCCAAGCATAATGACAGACCCAAAACTTGGTCGCATTCTCGAAAATCGTTATCAGTTACTAGAACTGGTGGGTAGGGGGGCAATGGGCCGGGTGTACCGTGCCCAACATGTCCTGCTAGGGGGTACGTTCGCTGTCAAGTTCCTAGCACAAACCTTGCTCAATGCTCCCATGCGCGATCGCTTCTTTGCCGAAGCGCGGGTGTGTGCCCTGCTGGGCCAGAAGAGCATTCACATTGTGCGCGTGATTGACTATGGCGTTGATGAGGACGAGGTGCCCTTCTACGTGATGGAGTACCTGGATGGCAAAAACCTTACGGACATTATTCACGAGTCTCCCTTAACCCTGCCCCGCTTTTTGAACCTTACCCACCAAATTTGCCTGGGCCTCCAGTGTGCGCACCAGGGGGTCCCGATCGACGATGCGGGCGACATTCGCCCGATTATTCACCGGGATATTAAGCCGCGCAATATTGTGGTGGTGCAAGACAGCAGTTTGGGTGAGTTGGTGAAGGTGCTCGATTTTGGGATTGCGACGTTGATGCAAGGGGAAGGCAGTAGCAATCCCCAGGCCAATAAATTTATGGGGACCCTGGCCTATTCGTCACCCGAACAAATGGACAGCCAGGAACTCGATGGTCGTTCCGATATCTACAGCCTGGGCATTGTCATGTTCCAGATGTTGACAGGCAAGTTGCCGATCCATACCCCTGGCCGCACGTTTAAGGACTGGTACCAGGCCCACAAAACCCAAGTGCCGCGATCGTTTCATGAGGTTGATCCCAACCTGAAGCTCCCGAAGGCGCTGGAATCGCTCATCATGGACTGTCTAGCCAAATCCCCCAGCGATCGTCCCCAAAACATTGAGGCGGTGATCGATGCCCTGCGCCCCTTGCTCCAACGCTTTGGCAATGGCCAGGAAATTGGGCGACGGATTGGCGATGCCCTCTCGCGGGTCCCGATCGTCGCGGAGTCCCTGGTGGAAAAGGCGGCCTCGGATGGGTCCTCCGCGACCGAAACCAGCACCCCCACCTCCCCCACCGATACGGAGGCAGCCGTCCGTCCCAGCAGAGAGAAGCGATCGGCTTTTGAAGAATTTTGCCATCAGTTAACCTGGCCCAGTGGGATGCCGATCGCCCAGATTGTCTTTCCCCAAAATATCGAAACCCCCAAGGGGCGCATGACCACGCTGTGGACGATGTTGTCCCAAGAGGAAATTGAATATCTGCGCAATAGCAGCTTTTACAACCACTTCTATAAAAACTTCCTAGGGATCATGTCCCCCCACCCCACCGTCCTCTGGATTACGGCCCTCTACAATCGCCTCCGTCATCAGGATCGCGGTCCCCGTTGGTTTAATTGCTATCTCGACTTACAATCCCGAACGGGCCAGGAAACTGTGCGCTTACTCACCGAAAAGGAAAGTTATCGCATTCTCTTCTTTGGGTTAGAACCGCCCCACCACTGCCTCCATATGGTCAAACTGAAAATCCATCCCTACCAATGCCAACTGCTCCAACGGTGGGCACTCACGGGCACCACCTGGCAGTCGATCGGTAATGTGCATGAAAGCAAGGAAATCCTCAAGCAGGAGTTGGAAAAACTCAAACCCAGGGTTCAAACCGATCTGGAAAATGCCAGTGGGTTAAGGGGGTAGCCCCTAACCGATCGTCCCCGCATAGACAATGCCCCTGGGCATATCCAATGTGAGCAGGGTACCATCTCGAATAATTTGGGTCGCGTTTTTGACACCAACGATCACCGGAATGCCCAAGCGTAGCCCAATAACCGCCGCATGGCTCGTTAAGCTTTCATCCTCGGTAATCACGCCAGCCGCCTTGCGGATCACATCCACATAATCGGCGCTGGTGTGGGAGGCGACCAGGATTTCCCCCACATTGAAATTGCTGATCGTGCTGCCGTTGGTGGCGACTCTGGCCCGTCCGCAAATCATGCCTTGACCAATGCTGATGCCGCGACAGAGGATGGCAGTGACGAGTTCCACTTTGATCAGGTCGGTGGAACCGGGGACGCCCTGGAGGGTTCCGGCGGTCATCACCACGAGATCGCCTTCGGCCACCAGGGATTGCTCTTGGGCAATGCCAAGGGCCGCTTGGGAGGTTTGATCCGTCGAGGCCAGATCGAGAACCAGGAGGGGTTTCACACCCCAGACCAATTGCAGGCGTCGGGCCACATCGACGTGGGGTGTGACCGCCAGGATCGGCGTCTTGGGACGGAACTTGGAAACGTTGCGGGCCGTTGATCCCGTTTTAGTCAAGGTCATAATCGCCGCTGCCCCCAGTTGTTCCGCAATGTTCCCGACCGCCTGACTGATGGCATTGGGGATCGATCGCTTACGGATACCCGCCGCATCCACGTCCGACCAGGTTTGGGGCAAGGCCCAGAGTGATCGCTCCTGTTCAATGCGCTGGGCAATTTTCGCCATCGTGGCCACCGCTTCCACCGGGTATTGGCCCACAGCAGTTTCATTGGAGAGCATGATCGCGTCGGTGCCGTCCAGAATCGCATTGGCCACGTCGGAGATTTCCGCCCGCGTGGGTCGGGGGTTATTGACCATGCTATCGAGCATTTGGGTGGCGGTGATCACGGGGATGCCCAGGCGATTGGCGATCCCAATCAGGCGTTTTTGCAAGATCGGCACATCTTCGGCGGGCAGTTCCACCCCCAGATCCCCCCGCGCCACCATGACGCCATCGCAGAGGGAGAGGATCGCCTCCATTTGTTCGATCGCTTCGTGCTTTTCGATCTTGGCGATCACGGGCACCGACTTGTTGGCGTTGGAAATCAGTTCCTTAATCTCCAGGACATCCTGGGGATTGCGCACAAAGCTGAGGGCGACCCAGTCCACCCCTTGATCGAGGCCAAAGATGAGATCCTTCCGGTCTTTGTCGGTGAGGGCCTTGATCGACAGGTAGACCCCTGGAAAGTTAACGCCCTTATTGTTTGACAGCTTGCCCCCCACCACCACGCGACAATGGAGGCGACGCTGGTCGCGATCGACGGCCTCGACACACATTTCAACCTTGCCATCATCCAGGAGGATCGTGGCGTTCTCGGGCACCTCATCGGCGAGGGGTTCATAGGTGACCGAGGCCATTTCCTGATTACAGACCACGGGTTCACTGGTCAGAGTGAAGCGATCGCCCCGTTTGAGGGTGATAGCCCCATGCTCAAATTTGCCCAGGCGGATTTTAGGACCCTGGAGATCTTGGAGAATCCCCACTGGTTGGTTGAGTTCAAATGAGACCTGACGGATCAGACGAATACTCCGCTGGTGATCGTCATGGCTACCGTGGGAAAAATTGAGACGTAAGGTCGTTGCACCAGCCAGAATCAATTCGCGCAGGACATCTGGCTTACCGGTTGCAGGTCCGATCGTCGCCACAATTTTAGTGCGTCGCAGAGGCTCGCCAGGTGACATGGTTTTAGAAAAATGAATGATGCAACGGGGATATTAGCATGAGGATGGGACCGGATCACAGCTTCCGGGGAATTCTTAAGGACTGATCCGGCCAGAAGTAGACGTCATCTCGTGATCCCTGGTCTCTGGCGATTCTCTCCGTGCCCTCCGTTGCCTCTGGGCCTCTGGGGTGAATTTGAAACTCCGGAGACACACAGAATACAGAGAAAATCATCCTGATCAGCGGCGACGCACCTTGCTCACCATCTTCCGGGATAGGCGCAAATTCAGGTTTTCCTGATCGGCCCAATCCTGCAACAGGCGATAGAACACCTGCCGATCGTCGGCCTGCAAGACCGCCACCTGATCGGCTGTTTCGATCGCATAGGGATAGCCACCCCCAATGATCACCTCCCCCCGCACCCAGTTCATCACCTGCTCCAGCCGTCCGGCCTCA
Organism: Coleofasciculaceae cyanobacterium bin_20; assembly: GCA_037445115.1. GTDB lineage: Bacteria > Cyanobacteriota > Cyanobacteriia > B231 > B231 > Trichothermofontia. The sequence continues at coordinate 22,258 of JBBILC010000041.1, read as the reverse complement.
TAGAGCCACAGGGGCAGTTCAATCCGGGCGGGATAGCCGTCCTGCGTGGTTTTGAGATAGGCGAAACCAATGCGATCGCGCTGATCCTGGTATTGCTGCAAAATCCCCGATCGCTGGCAACGAAAGAGGGGCGTGCGATCGCCCCAGCGATCTTTGCACAGGGGACTGAGAAGTTGGGCATCATGGATAGCCGTGGCTTCGGGCAGGTGATAGAGGCATTGCAACATCCCTACGAGATCACGGGCATAGCTAGTATCGATGTAGCCCACCAGGGGGACCCGATAGGTTTCGCTGGCCTGGAGCAGTTGCCGGAGACAGGCCACATATTGGTTACGAATTTCAGCCTCAAAGGGTTCTGCAAACGTCGCCACCAGGGACCCATCGAAAAACACCAGACACGCCTCCGATCCCGCTTGGGCCTGGATGTACTCAATGAGCCGACGGGTTTCCAACTCAAAGCGCCGCAGATTGACCCGGCGATCGACGGGTTCGCTACTGGTGCTCACCTGAAGGTCAGCGGGGGTCATCACCTCAACGGCAATATCTTTGCTATAGCTGCCCTGGGGGAGGTGGTGGTTCTCAAACCAGCCAATCTGAACCAGGGCGATCGGGAGCGACAAATCGCGGCTGGGGTAGATTTGGGACCCATCGACGGCGAAGGTGGCCACCCCGGCCAAGTGCTGTTCCACCCACTGGCGGCTGGCCTCCCGGTTGGGCCAAGTCAGATGGGCTGCGAGAATGCCATCCGTATGCTGGGGCAGAGGTTCCAGTAGCTCCGCACTCAAACCAACCGGGTTGACTGCCGTGGGTTCCTGATCGTCTGGCTTCCTATCATCCTGCCCCTGGGGATCAGTCTCCGCGACCCAGCGACGCCATGCCTGACGGTATTGATTGAGGCGCTGGAAGGATGCCTGATCAAACTGTTGGAAGGCGGCTTGTTTGGCCTGAAGCTGGGCGAGGACTTGGGAGGGTTTAATCGGCATAGAACAATTCAGGGGTACGATCGCGGTGGTCTGGATGATTAGGCTCCCGTCAAGGACGACAGCCCTCACGCTCAAATAGTAATCGCGGAATCAACCCAAATGCGATGCCAGACTCCTAGGGGTCTATCAAAAGCTTACGATGATTGCTCTCGACAGGCTCAGCCCGATCGGATTATTTCCCCGGTCATCCTGAAGCTCTGTCGAAGGGAGAGCTTCTGTCGAAGGATCTTAGTGCTTATCTGCGACTCCCAAGTTTAGGGCTGACAGCCCCCTAGTAGCCCCAAAAATCAGTTCTGCAACGTTGGCGTTACTGGCTATAGTTCTGGTTCTCGCCTGGAACGATTAAAGTCGTTACTACAAGCATTGTGGAACTTGATGTTGACTGTACTAGGCGATAATAGAGCCAAGCGAGAGATCCTAACAGCCAACCAGTGCTGTCCCCCGCCTCCCTGCTCTCGCCTCCCTGCACCTCCCTGCTCTCTCCTCCCCCTTCTGCGGCAATGCTACACACGATCGGCACCCTCTATGTCATCGGCACCCCGATCGGCAATCTGGAAGACATCAGCCTGCGGGCGATCCAGACGCTCAAACAGGTGACACTCATTGCCGCCGAGGACACCCGCCATACGGGCAAACTCCTGCACCACCTACAGATTTCGACCCCCCAGCTTAGCTATTACGAACATAACTGCCGGAGCCGGATTCCCCAACTGCTGGAGCGCTTGCAACAGGGTCAGGATATTGCTTTGGTAACTGATGCTGGGATGCCGGGAATTGCCGACCCGGGGTATGAGCTAGTCCAGGCGTGTCAGGAGGCCGCAATCACCGTGGTCCCCATCCCAGGTCCCAGTGCCGTGATTACCGCCCTGAGTGCGGCGGGGTTACCCTGCGATCGCTTTGTCTTTGAGGGGTTTTTACCGCGCAAGGGAGCGGAACGCCGGGAACGGTTACAGGCCCTCCAAAGCGAACGCCGCACCCTGGTCCTCTATGAAGCGCCCCATCGCCTGCTGCAAACCCTCCAGGACCTCGCAGTCATCTTAGGTAAGGACCGGACGATCGTCACCGCCCGCGAGTTGACCAAACGCCATGAAAGCTTCTGGCGCGGCACCTTGACAGACGCGATCACCTACTATACCGACCAAGCCCCCCGTGGGGAATTTACCCTGGTGATTGCGGGGGCAGGGGCATCCTTCCCGCCGGGACACCCCCCGCACGAATGGACTGGCTGCTCCGAGGCAGAATTGAAGCAAGCATTACAAGCCCTATTACAGCAAGGATTGTCGCGATCACAGGCCAGTCGCCAATTAGCCGCCCAAACCCACTACCCCCGGCGGCAGCTTTACCAACTGGCCCTCACCCTAGGAGAACATGAGGAACCGCCAGTTGAAAATCCTGTTTAAAAGTAATCAGTCAATAAGGGATTTTAGATTTTAGATTTTGGGATTTTAGATTTTCTCAGTGTTATGGGGTAGGCATCCGGCTTGCCACCGAGCCAGCCATCCCACGTTCAATTTGTGCTCGACTGACAATTGACAATGTGAGTTGGCTCAACCGGCCATTTCCCCCCAGCCGCCTCTGGCAAGTCGGGCACAGCAGATGGGATAAGTGGGCTACGATCAAGACATTTTGCTGTCGAGGTTGCACGATCGCCCCATGACTCAATCCCGATCTTCCTTATCCCACCCCCATGCCCACCCTGATGACTGGCCACCGGATGCTGCTGATTTAGCCCCCCACCCCCCCGCCCATACGCATGGGCCAGCCCACGGCCATGTCCACAGCGAGGCATCGTTACGACAGATTGTGAATCGGCTCTCGCGGATTGAGGGCCACGTTCGTGGTATTAAGACAATGGTGCAAGAAAGCCGCCCCTGCCCCGATGTCCTGATTCAAATTGCCGCTGTGCGCGGGGCGATCGATCGTGTGGCCCGCCTGATTTTGGATGAACATCTCACCGAATGTGTGGCCCGTGCGGCCCAGGAAGGCAATATTGAAACCGAACTCCAGGAACTCAAGGCAGCGCTCGATCGCTTTTTACCCTGACTCACAATGGGGTCGCGGGCTGGGTCGCCCTCACAACTGGCCTCTCCAGTGATTGTCATACCTGGTCAGTCTAGAGGGAGGTATGGCCTAGCCCAATCTAGACCCACCATTGATCTGGCAGTGGATCGGCTCGATCCCGCGCCATTGGGTTGTCCAGGGTCAACGCCAGAAGTGGCACTGCTGGCCTGCCATGCCCTAGGCTCTCCCGTTAGGGTAAAGACATGGGTTCTGCCAGCAAATGGGTTTTGCCAGCGGAACTGACGCTATTCTCAAGGTCTAAATGGTGCCTCGCAATTCCCGACATGACACAAATCGATCACGATCGATTAAGTCAGATAGGGGATCAATATTGTAGAGTGAAGGTAGCGGAACATTTTGACCTTTGGGAACGACATCATAACCTGGGAGAGGAAAAAAGTCATGTCGAATTCCAAAGTTTCAACTTTTTACTACGATGTGAGGTCAGCCATGAAGAAGGGTTGTTGGAACGCTATCGGGGCGATTGCTGCATTGTCCGCACTAACAGGAACGTCCCTGCTCCTATCCGCTGATGCCGCTTCGGCTCAAAATGCCGGGATGCGCGGTAGTTACTTTGGGGCAGGGGGTGCAGCCGGTTTGACCAGTGGAGGTGCGCCAGATGGCAATGGGGAAAATGCCAACTTCGGTGGTAACCTCCAGGGCCGGGTTTATATCCCGAATGCACCCATTTCCATGCGTGGAGCGATTATTTTCAGTGATACCGCCAGCCAAATTATGCCGCTGATAACCTATGATGTCCCCCTCAGCGATCGGGCGAATTTGTATGCCGGGGGCGGATACTCCTTCTTTGAAACCAATAAGTCGAATCGTCGGCAGCCGACTCCCCTGGGTAATGATGATACGGTTGTCTTAACAACGGGGGTGGAAGCTGCTGTCACGCGGGACATTGTGGTTTACACGGATGCCAAGTATGGGATTGACGCCTACCAATCCAAGGGATCGGGGGGGGCGGTCAGCATTCAATTTGGTGCAGGCTTCCGCTTCTAACTCAGCAAGTGTCGTTAATATACGATCGCGATAGCATCTCTGGGCCTGCCAGGGGTGCTTTTGTTGTGGGCGATCGCTTCCGGGCCTACTACACCGGAGCCGGTACTGGCGACGATGCCCTGATCACCGACTTTGACCCCCGCGAAGATCGCCTGCAAGTCTATGCCGATCTTGACTATGAGTTCCAGATCATTACTGCCGACACCGATAGTGATTTACCGGCAGGGATTGGGGTATTTGCGAATGGCGAATTGATTGCGATCTTGCAAGACCTGGAAGTGTTAGAGGAGAAGGAAAACATTTTTATGATTCCCGTTTAATTCGGCCCCGAACTGTTTTAGCGATCGCCTTCTGCCGGAATGCGATCAACGATATGCGCTAACGGCTGCACGACCGATAGCATCTGTTGTCCTGGGTCACCTCGACTAGGCGATCGATGGATTGATCAAGGCGATCGAACCCTTGGCGCATTTTGACAAAGCCCTACTCCATCCGTTGACCTTGGGCTTTGCTTTAGGTGTGTTGCCTCAGCCAATTCACAAGATCTGCCTTTTGCTCGAACGCCAACAGCGCCTCGCCCAATGCCTCCAATTGGGTCACGGATAATGCTTGAATCTGGGCCACGAGGTCAGCCTCCAACCGGCCCAAGCGTCGTTGCAACAACCGTACCACTAAGGCCGCTTCCCCTTGTTGCAGTCCCTGTTGCAGTCCTTGTTGCAGTCCTTGTTGCAGTCCTTGTTGCAGTCCTTGTTGCAGTCCCTCTTGGCGACCCTCTTCCTTGGCTTCGCGATAGATGCGTGTATCGGCAAGCTGTATCCCCAACATGGCTTCCACCTCCTGGCGGCTGAGACTCGTGAATTTGTAGGCAATGATCGTGGTGATCATCTCTATTATGGCCTGACGGTTCGCGGGTTCCGGTGTCTCTTGTGCGGCACGGGCCATTAGCTGACGGGCACGATCGGGCGCTTGGGTCTCCGGCACGATCGTCAACACCATCAGCGCCACACCCAACGGCAGTTGCTCAATATCTCCCAACTCCTCTAGATAAATGCGATGGACACGCTCGGAATTCAGTAAGGTCTCATAGGGAGCGATCGTGTCCTGCTCAACACGGCGGCTGGGATAAATGATCACCACGCGCCAGTCAGCGTAGTCGGCGCGGTGGCGGTAGAAAAAGAGGAAGATTTCGGCGAAGAGCCGCTCATAGAAGTAGTCATCCTTTTGGAACTGCACCTCGCCAAAGAAGACGATCCCCGGCGGATCGGTAGGTGGGGGGATGAAAACGCCGTCGATCTCAAAGCGGGGTTCTTTGACCGCGATCGTGGCAAAGCCGTAGTCCTGGGCATTGGCTGGCGGCTGGGGGAGTAGCTCAAACAACAGCGCTGGAGACTGCTGGAACAGGCGGTAGAAAATCGAGTCGCGTCGCATGGGCTAAAGGGCGGTTACGAATATTCAATGCCGAAGCCGTATGCTACCCTATTGGGCACGATTTATCGCTTGCGATTTTTCTGGAGATGCAGTAAATTTGTACCCAATTCCAGGTGCCTCCTAGGCGGGCATGGTCTACATTAAGCGCGTCGAGTTATCCCATTTCAAGTCCTTTGGCGGCACGACCCAGATCCCGTTGCTGCCGGGATTTACTGTGATTTCCGGTCCCAATGGCTCCGGTAAATCCAATATCCTCGATGCCCTGCTCTTTGCCCTTGGCCTCTCCAGTTCTAAGGGAATGCGGGCAGAGCGGTTGCCCGACCTGGTGAACCAAACCCACAGCACGCGGGGGCGGGCGACGGTGGAGGCGAGCGTAACGGTAACGTTTGACCTGGAGGGGGAAATCTTGCCCAGTACCCAGGTGGCAGTGGAGCAGGCGGCGATCGCGACCGACTCGGACAATTGGGATTTGGATCATGCTCCCCAAGTGTCGGCCAATCCCCCCGAACCGCCGCCCGAAGCCGCCAGCAGCGATGAATGGAGCGTTACCCGGAAGCTGCGCGTCACCCAGCAGGGCACCTACACCTCCACCTACTACATCAACGGCGAACCCTGCACCCTGAGCCAACTCCACGAACAACTCAACCGCCTGCGCATCTACCCCGAAGGCTATAACGTGGTGCTACAAGGGGACGTGACGGGCATTATTTCCATGAACCCCCGCGATCGCCGCCAAATTATTGATGAACTGGCCGGGGTCGCCGCCTTCGATCGCAAGATTGACCAGGCCCGTAGCAAACTGGATGCGGTGAAGGAACGGGAGGATCGCTGTCGCATTATTGAGCGGGAGTTAATCCAGAGCCGCGATCGCCTTGCCCAGGATCGGCTCAAGGCAGAAAAGTATCAACAATTGCGCCAGGAACTCCAGACGAAGGAGCAGTGGGAAGTCGTCATCCACCACCGCCATTTGCAGCAATTGCACCAGCGGTTGACGGAACAAATTGCCCAGGGAGATCGCGCCTTATTAGACCTACGGGAGCAATTGGCAGCGCTGCACGAAACCATTCGCACGACGAGCGAAACTCTGGAACATCTGAACGCTCAGGTTAAGGCCCTCGGTGAGGAGGAATTGCTGGCTCTCCAAGCCACCCTGGCGACCCAGGAGGCGGAACAGCGCCAACTGCAACGCCAACAGCACGATCGCGCCACGGCGGAAGCGACGCTACGGGATCAACTGACTCAAACCCAGCGGGACTTACAAGAGTGTCAACAGGACCAGGCACGGCTGGAGGCAACGACGGCGAGTCTGACGGCGGAACTGGGTACCCTGCAAGACCAGCGCGATCGCGCCCAAGCCCAACTTACCCGCAGCCGCGAGGCGGTGGCTCAAATTGCCGCCCAATCGGAAGCGTGGGTGGAACGCCAGACCACCCTTTATCATCAAGTCGAAAGTTTGCAAGCCAGTCTGGGTCCCCAACGCCAGGAACAAGCGTCGCTGCAAGAACGGACCAGTCAGTTAGCGCGTCAAATCCAGGAGCAAACGCCGCGTTTACAGACGATCGCGCAGGAAATCGCCGAGCAGGAACGGCATCGCCAGCAGCTTCACCAGCAGTTAGCGCCGCTTCAAGAACAGGTGCGGGCGATCGCGGCCCGCCTCAGTGCCGATCAGCAGGAACTCCAACTGCAACAGGAAACCCAAAATCGCCTGCTGCGGGAACAGCGGGAGAAACAACGCCAACTGGATAAACTGGAGGCCCAGGCCCAAGCCCTACGGGAAACCCAGGGCACCCATGCCAGTCAAGTCATCCTGCAATCGGGGTTGCCGGGGGTATGCGGGTTAGTGGCCCAATTGGGGCGGGTGGATGGGCGGTATCAGTTGGCGCTGGAAACGGCGGCTGGGGCGCGGCTGGGGCATTTGGTGGTCGAAGATGATGCGGTGGCGGCGGCGGGGATTGCCCTGCTCAAGGAGAAGCGGGCGGGACGGGCGACGTTTTTGCCCCTGAATAAGCTGTCGGTGCCCTCGACGCAATTGTCCCTACTCCGAGCCGAGGGGGCGATCGACTATGCGGTGAATCTGATTGACTACGATCGCCGCTATGCCACGGTCTTTGCCTATGTGTTCGGGCAAACGGTGGTATTTGAAAGTCTGGATGCGGCCCGTCGTCATTTGGGACGCTTTCGGATGGTGACGCTGGACGGGGAACTCCTGGAGGCCAGTGGGGCGATGACGGGGGGCAGTCAGGGGCAACGGGGCGGGGGCTTGCACTTTGGCACGGTGGAGGCGGCGGAATCGGCGGAAATTGTGGAGTTACGGGAACGGTTAGCGGAAATCGATCGCATTCTTAACCATGCCCTCCGCAACGGGGAACGGCTGCAACAACAGGTGCAACAGCAGGAGCGTAGCCTGACCGAGGCACGGCAACAGGTGCGGGAACTGGAACTGCGGCAACAGCAAGCCCAAACCATTGGCGATCGCCTTGCCCAACAACACGAGCAATTGCAGGCCCAACTGGCCCAATATCGCCAGGAGCAGGCCACGGCCCAGGAACGCTTACACGCCTTGGAGCAGGAGATTCCCAAGCTGATGGCCCGTCTGCAAGAGCGGCAGCATGAACTCTCGGTCCTGGAAACGTCCCAAACCCATCGGGAGTGGCAGGAACGGCAGGCGACGGTGAAAGCCCAAGAGGCGGACTTGCAACAGCGGGAGTTGGCACTCCGGGCGGCGGAACAGCGGCTCCAGGATCTTGCTCTCCAGCAGCAACGCCTGCAAGCCAAGGCCCAGCAAGGTCAACAACGGCAGCAGGAACTCCGGGAGCAGCAAACCCAATTGCTCAACCAGGGGTCAACCCTTGACCAGCAGCAGGCGGCCCTCGCGACCCAAATTCAGCAGACCCAGGCCGCTTTGGCCCAATTGGAGCAACGGCTGGGGGCGGAACGGGCTAACCGCGATCGCGTGGAGCGGCAACTGCGGGAACAGCAAACCCAGCAGCAACAGCAGGAGTGGCAAATCCAAAAGTTGCTGGAAACCCAACAGTCGCGGCAAACCGAATTGGCGACGGTCCGGGAGCAACGGGAGGCCCTGGCGGTGAATCTGCCCAATCCCCTGCCAGAAGTCCCGGCGGATCTGGGGTTGGAGCAACTGCAACAGCAATTACGCAGCTTGCAAAAGCGCATCCAGGCGATGGAGCCGGTGAATATGCTGGCGTTGGAGGAGTACGATCGCGTCGAAACGCGGCTGGCGGAATTGAGCGAGAAGCTGACGACGCTGGAGTCGGAACGGACGGAGTTGCTGCTGCGGGTGGAGAATTTTACGACGCTGCGCCAACGGGCCTTTATGGAGGCCTATAACGCGGTGGACGAGAACTTTCGCACGATTTTTGCGGAACTGTCGGAGGGGGACGGCCATTTGCAATTGGATGATCCCGAAGATCCCTTTAATGGCGGGTTGAACCTGGTGGCCCATCCGAAGGGGAAGCCGGTGCGGCGCTTGGCCTCGATGTCGGGGGGGGAAAAGTCGCTGACGGCTCTGAGTTTTATCTTTGCGCTGCAACGCTATCGCCCCTCGCCGTTTTATTCCTTTGATGAGGTGGATATGTTTCTCGATGGAGCAAACGTGGACCGATTAGCTAGAATGATCAGACAGCAGGCACAGCAGGCGCAGTTCATTGTCGTCAGTTTGCGGCGACCGATGATTGAAGCCTCGGAACGGACGATCGGGGTCACCCAAGCCCGTGGGGCGCATACCCAGGTGTTGGGGATTACCCTTGCGCCGAAGAGTGCGTCCCTGTAGCATCCCGGTTGTAGGGGCGGGTTTGCAGTCTGTCTGTGCAAGAATCGTAGGGGATGGTAAACCCGCCCGTCTTCTGACCGTATGCCTCTCTGTTCTCTGCTATGTTAAGTTCCTTGTCGGTGTTTTACGTTTAGTCACACCTCCCCCTTAATGATGATCTCCGATAGAATCTGGCAACGTTCTGATCTGCTTGGCACCCAGGTGATTACCCGCACGACGGGCAAGCGCTTAGGGGTGGTGAGTGAAGTTTTGGTGGATGTCGATCGCCGGGAGGTGGTGGCGCTGGGCCTACGGGACAATGCCCTCTCCCGCATGATTCCAGGGGTCCCCAACTATATGCTGCTGACGAGTATTCGCCAGATCGGGGATGTGATTCTGGTGGATGATGACAATGCGATCGAGGATATTGATATCGAGGGTCTCAGCCGGGTGATCCGCAGTGAGGTGATCACGGAGGCGGGGGAATTGCTGGGCCAGGTGCGCGGCTTTAAGTTCAATGTGGAAACGGGCAAGCTGGAGTCGTTGCTGATTGACTCGTTGGGGATTCCGGCGGTGCCGGAACAGATTGTCAGCACCTATGAGCTACCGGTGACGGAAATTGTTAGCAGTGGTCCCGATCGCATTATTGTCTTTGAGGGAGCCGAGGAACGGCTGAACCAGGTGAGTGTGGGGGTGATGGAGCGCTTGGGGATTGGCGCACCGCCCTGGGAGCGGGATGAAGAGGAAGAGTATGTGATCCCGACGACGCCAGCGACGAATCAGTTGGGGACGGGTGCCCCAGTGCGGGCAACTGCGACGGCCTATCCGCCAGCACGGACGACACGGGCGGTGGAAGGTGCCTGGAGTGAGGATGATTGGGAGGAGGAGCCGGAACCGGTACGGCGGACGTTACGGCAGGCGGAGGCCCGTGCGATGCGCTATGAGGAGCCGCCCTATGAGGAGCCGGTGCGCTATGGGGAGGCGAAGCGCTACGAGGAACCCGGTCGCTATGAGGAACCGAGCCGCTATCCGGAGTCGCGCCGCTATGAGGACGACTATGAGGAGGAAGCGGGTAATTGGGATGATGCGGAGGAGGATGAGTACGATCGCGATTATGAGGATTACGAAACCTATGACGATCGCGATCGGCATGGTTACACGGCCCGCACGGTCCAGGAACCTGAATCTCCCGCTGGCGATCGGCGTGCGGATGAATACGAAGATCTAGAAGGCGATGCCTGGGCCGACGAGGAGGAACCCCCGCATTCGGCACAACCACTGAACCTCCCGAAGAAGCAAAAGGCCCCAGCCCCCGAATATGAGGATGGCGGGTATTAAGGGTTAGTTGAGTTTGTGAGGGGCGATCGTTGCTTTTAGGGAGGAAGTAGCGATCGTCTAGCTATTGACAGTTCTGTAGGGCTTAAGTATCATTTAAACAACTTGTTGATATGTGAACAGCCTTGATAGGGTGACTATATTGTGCGCCTATTCTTCGTCCTTTTTGGCTACCTCGATCGCTAAAGGTTTGTAGCGATGGAATTCTCAGATATTCAGCCTGTATCACAAACTGGACAGATTCAACCGACTTCTGTCGGCAATGCTGCTGATCTAATCTCTATCTTCAATAATCGAGCAAATGCAGGTGATCAGATTGAAATGTTCCTCGCCATTGCGGAAGGGCACCCTGAGACAGCAATTACCATTTTTAGTACAGTCATCAGAAAACTAACCAGCCCACCTATCAAGGCATTAGCTTTACAGGGGTTTGGCAGGATTTCCCAATCCTACAAGCAAGCCTTAGCCCTTTGTGAATCCAACGAGAGTCAAGAGCTACTAAAGCTGCTTTGCGATGAGATTACAAATAGAAAGAGAAGTAGCGATCTAACTGCTTGGGCAGCCACAGAAGCCTTGAGAGAAATCGGCTTTTCCCTAGACAATATACAGCATCCTGAAGGGGGTAATCTATCTGAACCTCCTAGGCGTATCCAAAAGGAGATTATAGATCGAAAAATTCAAGCAATTAATAGAATTCAACGTCTTAATAGTCGAGGAGAATTTACTGCCGAATATGAAAGGTTTTTAGAGTTTTGGATTTACGGCCCTACATCTGAATTTTTCGCTGAAAGTCTTACTACTGACAACTATATTGCTATTGTTAGAGATATTCTTCATTTTACTCAGATAAGAGGAGTACAATTAGGTCTTAACTCAGTTAATTTAAAAGTCCAAGAAGAATCTTTTAGCAAGATCAAGTCCATTTTCAAGCAATACTCTGATTCCAAAGATAATGCTTTTAAGAAAATGCTTGCTAATAGTTTAAGCCGTTTTCTGAAAGAGAGCAGTAGTGAACTTTATGGTTTACAGAAATTAGCCAAAGCATTAGCCTTCAAACATTGCTTAGGAATAGACTTTGACAGGTCAGAGCTTCCCAGATTGACAATCGCAAAGATGAAAGACTGGATTTTATCTTTAGAGCAATATTGCTCTGAATTATCATCTGTTTTTACATCCGCTATTAATGTTTCAGGTGAGCCAGCTTTAAATCGATTACTGGAAGATGAGTTAAGGACTTATTTGCAAGAATCAAGAAGTTGGATTAAACGCTTTAACGATCAGATCAATTTAGTAGAAGCAGAACAAAATAAGCTTCAGATAAATATCTCTATATTAGATAAGTCATTTAAAGATATTTCCTCAATAGACAGAGATTTTTACAATAAACTGAATTCTTTGCGTGAAGAATATTCTGGTTATAAGCAACTGCCTCAAACATATGAAGAGTGCCAGTTCTTACAGAACAATCTGAACCGTATTAGATCCGTGCTATTAAATGAAATTAGCTCTAGAAGAAGTCTACTTTCTAGTGAAAGTCAAGGTTTTATTAATAGCATTAGATTTAAAAAGATTCAAGAAGAAGTATGGAGTTGGATTGGTTGGGGAATAGCTATTGTTTTCCTCTCTTCAATATTTCTTTCTTGTTCATCTTCATTTAATTCTTCCTCATCAAATAGTTCTACTAATAATAGTTCTAGTAATACAAGAAGCCCCGCTTGGTATGAAACTGGTTATCCAAAAGAACAATGCGGTCATTCCTCAAGTAGTAATGGCTGTTGGCACCCAGTTTTTATAACTTACACGAATTCTAACTGGAACAAAATTGTTCGCAATTGTAGAGATGTTCCAAAAGCTCAAAGCAAGTCTGTTGCAAAACAAAGGGGGAAAATTCAAGTTGCATCCTTCAACAATGAGGGGGATGCCAAGGGTTTTGTAAATTTCATGGATGCTTATTATGACGGAAGTCCTTGGATTGGTCAACAGAAATGTTACTAACGCAATTTTCTGAGAGGTTATGAAATGATGGGGTGGCTTTTTTTGTCAGGTTTTTTACTGATTTTTATTGGTGTAGCTAGACTTCTAGTAGAATATAAAGATAAGTTAATGAAAGAAGAAAAATCACAAGATTTGTTAGAAAAATCCGAAAAACTAGGTAAAATTACTGATCATTTAAGTCGAAACTGGAAATCATGATAAACAACTTAGCTTTATGTTTTGAAGCATATCGTAAAGGCAGCGTTGATAGCGTACTGGATAAAAATTCTCGTATCTTAATCTATCAGAGATTGTTGGGATCTTTGGATCAAGTATGCAATAGTTTTACACTTTCACTGCGTCACATTTATGATCCGTCAGATAGTCAAGAATTGAGATCATATATTCTCATCAATTTAAATTATGAGGTAAATAATCGAGACATAACTCAAGAGATAGAAGGATTACTTAGAGGAAGTCTGAGTAGACTTTATAGTCTAGTTCTTAGATCAGATGGTTTTCCAAAATTAAGCTGGATACACTCGATTAGTCACCTTCTCAAGCATGGCGAGTTTATTGAACAACCAGAATTTGCAGGCTATTTACCTCACCTTTTTGCCACTGAAATAGTTGATGGGAAATTCAGTTGTCTGGAATTACTGAAATCGACAAGATGTGAAAAGTTGGTTTTAGAGTTTTCCTTAGAAACTTACACTTCTCCAAGGGAGCAAGTCTGCTGGAGAAATGCGATCAAAGATTTAGTAAGCCGCCTTAGTAATAGTTCGGCTAAAAGTCATTCTATCAAATATGCTCTTGATTTATATAAAAGTTATCAGGATAACTATACTGATAATCAACAAATTTTCAATTACAGTATAAAAGCATTAGGCTGTAATGCAGGAGACACAATCGCTATCCTGCAAGCTTTAGGAGGAGAAGTTTCAAAAACAAGTACACGACAGCCAATCAGTCAACTGTTTACTTTCAGCCCTAATGATCAACATTTTAGAAGTAGTTTAGAGGCAACTCAAAATATTGAAGTTTTTAAGGGTATAAATTGGCATGGCTGGGAAAAATCAATTGGGAAAATCCTGGAGAAAAAATTAATTAAGGAAACTGTAAAATCGGGTGGACTGCTTAGTGGCTTTGATGACGGTTCTTTAAATTTTCCAATAGTGCCATCTAACTTTGGACGGTTCAACCAATCCCAGAAGGTAAACCATGCTCTAGCAGGTTCAAGTGATTCAATATTAGATGAAAACTCAAGTGATTTGGTATTAGGGGGAAGTACCTCGCTCTCAAGGATATTTGAAGTGCAAATCCCGAAAGTAGAGCACTTGAAACCATTACATCACATTACTACATTTCAAGAAGTAATTGGCTTTTTTCAAGTTTTCTCTCCTAGTGCGTCAGTACAGCAAAGTGGTTTTCTTTCTTTATCAGCGGAAGCAGTATTTACAAAATATCGACATCTAATTACTAAGGATACTTATATTGTAGGACTTGATGATCATGAGAAGCCCATCATTTCTAGCTGGGCTGCAATTCCTCATCGTCTGATTGCTGGTTTACCTGGAGCAGGAAAAACAAATTTCTTAAATTGGATTGTCTTCCAATTCTTGTACGTTAATCCAAAACGCAAGGTCTATATTGCTGATTTTGGCGGTGTAGATTTTCAACATCTTAAAAAAATTGAACTCAATCTCAATGTTGAAATTGTTGATACTCCTGAAGATTGTTCCGATCTAGTTGCAAAAATTCATCGTGAAGAATATGAAAGACGGCTAGATCTGATGAAAGAACATGGCGTATCAGATCTTAACTTACTCCAAAACGAAGGAGTAGATATTGACCGAACTCTTTGGATAATTGATGAAGCCGCCGATATTGCAGATGTTTCGATTAGATTACGAGATTCTATTGAGAAAAGACTAAAAGAATATGCACGTAAGGGGCGTAAATATGGCATTCATGTACTTTATTGTACGCAGCGACCGACAACTGAGGTAGTTACTAAACAAGTTACTGATCAATGTGAGGAGAAAACCGTCTTTAGAGTAACGCCTGATGCAAGTCAACGTATTCTTGACGACACAATTGCTGGAAATATTTCTAAAGATGCGCGTGGTCGAGCTTGGTTAGATGGTTACACAGGCAGGATGTTTGTAAATGTACCAAAGATGGAAAAGCCTGAAGGATCAACAATTCCTATAGCTGATACTCTTTGGCACTATTTTCTTTCTAGGTGAGATGAGTACTTGTTGTAGATCAAGGGAGTAGTTTTTATGAGCCTGTCTTCCAGCATTGAAGAATTTCGCACTATGATCAATCGATTGGTGGAGCGATTAGAAGAGGTAAGCAACTCATCTCGGACAATCCCCTCTACAGAAGCAGATCAACTAAGCCGTAAGTTCTCAAGTTTGATGGAGAGTTTGGAAGAGGTAGATACTCAACTGGGAACTGCAACTGAGCTTTTAGAGGAAATTCGCGATAAATGGGGATAAGATGAAATGCCTTTAGCGGATGATATTGAAGAATTTCGTAGGAATGTTGCTAGGGCTACAGAGGGACTAGAAGAAGTCAGAGACGTATCTGATAAATTGACCGAGTGCGCAGTTGATGAGATTCACCACTATCTTACTCAAATGCAAGATTTATGTGATCAGGTTTCTATAGAGATTAAACGAACTAGCGATCGACTCATTGAAATTAATGCTAGATGGGGTTCAGAGCCACTCAATAATTGTTCAAAACAGAAAACTCAGCAATCTTCCTCTGTAATTATTAAGGGAGTGGTTAGTCTAAAATCACCCCGTTTAATCGAGGGTAACTCAGCAACCCTGAAAAAAAACTTAATTGCTAAAGGCATTCCATATTTAGAAGGATATCAAGCTCACCACATTATTCCATCTGCGGTAGCAGACAAGAGTGATCTAATTTTGAATGCTATTGAAAATGCTAATTTTGATATTGATTCTGCGGACAATGGTATTTTCTTACCTCCTAATATACTAGGAGATGATCTTTTACCTGCCCATAGAGGAAGTCATCCCAAATATTCAAATTATGTTCAAGATGTCTTGAATCATAAGTGGCAAGAACTTGAGAAATATAAATTGCAAAATGATAAAGTAGCCTTAAGGAGTGCTATTGCTGATACAATTAACCATCTTAAAGAGGTTATTAGAACTCAGGGAAGTTTTTTAACCCCTAACGTGAATGACTTATGCACATATAGCATTTGTAAAGATGTGACCGATGTTTTTCAAGAGTTAGCAGAGTATAGGTGGCAGTTAGGGCTACCGATCGCAGGCAGTGAGCGCGATCGCGCCACGGTAGCCAAATTAGAGATTGGAGGCAAAAGCTTTTTCGGCGTTAGTGCCGGTAGCAATCCTAATCCTAGGCGTATTACACTAACAGTAAATCCGATTAGTCGTACCCATGCCGAGGCAGACGCCCTACAGCAGGCATTTGATGCCGGAGTTAGAGGTGGTCGAGCGCGTTTAGTCGTCGATCGTGATCTGTGCCGCGCTTGTGGTCAAAATGGTGGGGTTAAAGGGATGGCGAGACAACTTGGCATTGAAGAGTTAGAAGTGATTAGTCCCAGTGGTCGTGAAGTGATGCAATTGAAGTGAGGTTACAATGTTCATTTCAAAATTCTCAGTGGAAGAGTGGCAAGGTAATCAAAATAAAATTTCTGTGCAGCCAGCCACGGAATGGCAACAGATTGAAGCAGCAATCAATCAACTTGACGGCGATCGTCGAACCTTAGTCACCCTAGAAGCAGAAGGTGAAACCCACATGGCGATCGGTGGGGGGAAAAGCAAATATTTAGTCTATTTAACATTTGACAATGAACAGTTTCACTATGTTGTTGAGCCGTCAAATCTAGATGTAGATGAGAGTTTGGTAGTTGGAGGACAAGAAGGTATTTATCCGGCCAAGTTATGCGTAGATAAGGATACCGCCATGAAAGCCGCCAAAACATTTTCAGAATCGGGTGCAATGGAAAAATCAGTGATGTGGGAGCGAAACGAAGTTGCTGAACTGGTCTAGTGATTAAGCTGGGGAAAGCAAGTCGCAAAGTGCCATGATTGAAGCGATCGCACTCCAAAACTTTAAAAGCTATTGCTCCAC
The DNA here is from genome assembly GCA_037445115.1 of Coleofasciculaceae cyanobacterium bin_20. GTDB lineage: Bacteria > Cyanobacteriota > Cyanobacteriia > B231 > B231 > Trichothermofontia. The sequence continues at coordinate 5,563 of JBBILC010000041.1, read as the reverse complement.
CCACCTAACCCTGGATGGCTCACACCTCCATGCCTTGGTCGGTCAAAACAGTTCGGGGAAAACCTCAATTTTACAAGCCTTGCACTGCCTCTGTCGATTAGCTGGCAATGAAAACTCATCCTTCAATTAATATTTTTAAGTATGAGTAATTCGCCTAATACTAATAGAACTATCTAAAATAAATTAAATCCACACCTAAGAAAGTAATCTATGCTTAATCAGCTAACAATTAAAAACTTCACAGTCTTCTCCAATGCTGATCTCCAATTCTCTAAAGAATTAAATGTCATAGTTGGAGAAAATGGAACCGGCAAGACCCATCTACTTAAACTGGTCTACTCAGCCCTAGCAACCCATTGGGAAGAAAGTCGAAAGCAAACAAACAGTGTACCAACAAAAACCTTACTGCAAACCCGTTTAGCTGAAAAACTCATCAATGTTTTTCGACCAGAATCGCTAGGACGACTGGCTAGGCGAAAACAAGGACGCGAAAGATGTGATATCAAATTAGACTTTGCCGATCAGCAATTTGACTTTGCCTTCAGCTTTTCGACCAATAGTAAGACAGAAGTTGTCATCGATCAGCTTCCAACCGCTTGGCTTGACAGTGCACCCGCTTATATCCCAACCCGTGAGTTATTGAGTATTTCACCCAACTTTGTCTCAGTCTATGAAGGTCATTACCTCGAACTAGAAGAAACCTGGCGAGATACCTGCCTACTCCTCAGTGCGCCCGTACAGCGCGGGCCAAAAGAAAAACGTATCCAGGAGTTAATCGCCCCACTTGAACAGGCAATGGGTGGGAGCATTGAACTTGATAAAAATGGCCGCTTCTACTTAAAAACCGATCGCGGTCGCTTTGAGATGCCCTTAGTCGCAGAAGGTCAACGCAAGCTCGCCATGTTAGCACGTCTAATTGCCACTGGAACCCTAATGGACAAAGGCTTCCTATTCTGGGACGAGCCTGAAGCCAACCTCAACCCCCTACTCATCAAGCAGGTAGCCCAAAGTATCCTTAGTCTGAGTAAAACAGGAATTCAAGTATTTATAGCTACGCATAGTTTGTTTCTACTGCGTGAAATAGATATTTTAATCACTAACGAGAAAAATACCCAATTCAAGCCACGATTCTTTGGTTTACATTTCGCCCATGATGAAGTTGTCGTAACCCAAGGAGATGCCGTCGATGAGATTGGGGATATCACCGCACTTGATGAAGAGCTTGCCCAATCTGATCGGTTTATGCATAGCGGAAGCTGAATATGATAGAGATTCAAGTGGATAGTCTAATATTTCAGTTTCCCTGTTCATGGGAAGTTACGAAGTACGATGAATGGGCTTTTTATCGTAATCAGTTCTCTAAAATGCAGTTTGGTACTGGCATCAAAGCAGTTGATTTCTTCGCAATTAATGACGAGGTAATATGGCTAATCGAAGCCAAAGATTATCGACAACATAGTCGGGAAAAAGTAATCGATCTAGCTGATGAAGTGGCGCAAAAAGTCTTTTGTACGCTTGCAGCAATACTGCCTGCTAAAATTAATGCATCGGATACTTCTGAACAGAATTTTGCCAAAAAGATCTTCCGATGTCAACAGCTACGGGTCGTATTACACCTTGAACAACCCATAAAACACTCAAAGCTTTTTCCACGCGCTATTGATCCTGCAAAATTAAAACTTAAGCTGCGTACTCTGATTAAACCCATTGATCCCCATCCAATGGTAGTTGAGTCTACCCAAATGCGGGGTTTACAATGGACGGTAACGGGACGATAGCAAACCCTTATACACTGAAAACTGATACCGTGAAGTAGTCAAGATGGAAAGACTTCCTCGATCGCATCCTATCCAGGCACTTGCTGAATTTTGGGATACCCACGATCTCACTGATTTTGAAGATCAGTTAGAAGAAGTGAAAGAACCTATTTTCGTCCACGAAAGTATTGTGCAGATCCATCTACCACCAGTTGAAGTTGAAGCGATTAAACAAGTTGCTCAAGAAAAAGGAATTGATTACACCGACTTAATTCGAGCGTGGGTTCTAGAAAAGCTTCATACCCCATTATGAAACAATTTAAACTTCAAGGAAAATGCTAATATCCTTGTAAGATTTCTCTACTGCGGATTGCCATGATTGAAACGATCGCACTCCAAAACTTTAAAAGCCATCGCTCCACCCAACTGACTCTAGATGACTCACGCCTCCATGCCCTAGTCGGTCAAAACAGTTCAGGGAAAACCTCGATTTTACAAGCCTTGCACTGCCTCTGTCGATTAGCTGGCAATGAAAACTCATCCTTCGCCTATATTTTTCAGTATGAGCGTTCTCCAGAATTCATAACCACGATCGGGCAAAACCAAATGTCCGTCACAGCCAGCGGCTTTTGGGGATATAAAGATCAAAAACAGTGGCAAGCTTCCTATACATGGAAGCAAAATGTGAACCCGCCTTGGTTCCCGATCGCATCCTGGCAAACTGACAACGGAGAAAGGCAGAATATTCCGGGTGGCTGGAAAAGTTCATTAGCCAGCGCCCCAGATCCCATTCCTCAAGCCTTAAGATTTGCTGTGAGGAGCTTGACCAGTTGCCATTAGGAGAGGAACTGATGGTGTTGACGATCGTCCCGAAACCGCAAGCCCCCCGATCGTACCCGGACCCTGCCCACTTGTGCCTAGCAAGAAACGCTGGAACCTGCAAACTGTCAAGCGATAATAGAGGTGATCACGACGAGCATTGCCTACAAGTTTCAGTCAATTGAAAAACAATTGTGGGGTAAGCATCCTGCCTGCCCCTGAAGCAGCCAAGACGGCTATCCCACGATCAATTGGCGATCTACTGAGCCGAAAAGCCGTTTTGGGATAAGCAACCACTGGCAAAACTGGCACAGGACTGTTATTCCTAGAGAGACTCAGAGCCTAGCCTGAGAACAGAAATCAAAAGAAGCCCCGGGATTAGCCTATGTTGGCATTTTTTCGACGCATCACGCGCCTATTCGTGCGTAAGTCTACCCAAGTCGCCCAGGAACCCCTCAATCGGGTTAGTTTAATCATCCTGATCCTGGTCGATATTTTTGTTCTGATCAATGTCTTTAGCGGTCTCGATAATATTGCTAACTGGCCCCTCAGTCCGGAGGAAACTTTTCCCTGCTATGGGGCCTACCAAAGCTATCAAAACGAACGAGAACGACAGGACCCTTTCCAAGTTGATGCCCAAACAATCGCCCAAGTCATTGCTGATGCCCAGGCGTGGCAACCGCCTCCTGACGATCGCCACCGCATTGGTAGCGTTAATCCCCTCTGCGTTGAGCATAAACGCCTGAAGCAAACGGTTCCCACCCCAGAGAATGTTCAGCGGCAAGACACGATCGCGACCCTGAAAACCGAGATCGACAAACTCAAACAAACGATCGCGACACTCCAGGCCCAATACGATTCAACGCTGCTCGAAAAAATTGCTGAGCAAGACCCCGAACAATCCATTAATCAATCCACAGCAGAAAAGACTAAGGCGGATATTGAAAGCGCCCAGCGTCAAATCCAGGAAAAGCAACAACAGGTTAAGCAAATTCAACAGGAATTACTCGCTACCCCCGTCGCGATCGCTTATCTCGATGCCCTAGGCAATCCAGAAAGCTACACCAGCCTCAAACGGGGATATGAATCAGCCCAATTCTGGCACCCCAATCTCCAATTTTTGCTGCAACTGCTGTTCCTAGCTCCCCTGATCGCGATCGCCTACTGGTGGCACATTAATGCCGTACATCACCAGCGAGGTCTACAGGTTCTCCTGAGTTGGCATTTACTCCTAATTTTCTGCATTCCCTTACTGATCAAGATCTTTACCTTTCTCCAGTTTGGCAATCTGGTTCGCTGGGTCATAGATCTGATTGTTGCCCTTGTTGGTGGCCTCTTATTTGTTGCCAGCTATCTTTTAATCCTGTTCATCCCCCTTCTAGGATTTGGGCTAATTAAATTTCTCCAGCGATTTATTTTTAATTCCCAAGTCCAGGCGAAAAAGCGCATCCAAAAATCCCGGTGTATTCAATGTAATGCCCGGTTGCGTACCCCTGATCCCTACTGTCCCCATTGCGGCTTTGATCAATATCAGGAGTGCCCCCATTGTCACCACCGCACCTACAAATTTTCCCATTACTGCCGCGCCTGTGGTCAACCCATACAACCCAGCGAAGGATAGGCTATCGGGTACCTCAAAAAATACCAATCCTGCGCTTCCAGGCAACGTCATCCTAATCGGTTGGGGCAGTTCAACTGCCCCCATCCCAGATTAATCGAAGTGCCCATAAACAGGTGGTCACTTCATAATACAAGCACAACGCCGCACTGACGAAAATATTAAAACCCTCGCAAAATCCCAGCATGGGAATTGTCGCCAACAAAGTCGCTTGGGCTAATGACGTCTCGGACAAGCCGCTTATTCTAAGTAGTTTGTCCTAAGTAGTCAATAACGGCTTGTAAGATTGGGCCTACAGCCGTTCCCTCTCTAGTGAAGTACTGTCAAGCCTTGCGAACAAGGGGCTTAAGCCCCTTGTCTGTACCTCACCGGGTATGGAAGTGCTGTAAGATAGCCATCTAGATGAAACATACCATCTCCGGACGATCCGGACAAACACGACGACTCAGGGGATTATTGCTAAGATAGAGGCGATCCAGATTCGGCATGGCCAATAGCGTCGATACCGTATTGTTGGCACCGCTAATCCGATTCGATTCCAGATAGAGGGTATGCAAATTTTGTAGCGATCGCAGGGGCGTAATATCGGAAATCTGATTGGCTCGCAAGGATAAAATTTCCAGATTCACTAACCCACTGAGGGGGCGTAGATCTTGAATCTGGTTGGAACCCATGTAAAGCTGCGTTAGGTTCGTTAAACCCGCCAGAGGCCCCAGATCCCGAATTCGATTCACCCCCAAATACAACACGCGAAGATTGGTTAAACCTGAAAGTGGACTTAAATCCGTAATTTGATTATCATGCAGAATTAAAAATTGCAGGTTTTTCATATCCGCCAGCGGCGCGAGATCAGAAATTTCCTGACTGGCCAGATTGAGTGTGACAAAACTACCCAGTTGCATGCCAGCCAGAGTACAATTGTTCGTACTTACCTCATCCATCAGCGCTGCGATCGTATGCTGGGTGGCTTCAGGTAAATCGCCCTTTGCCAAACACCACGCTTCAAAACTATCGAAGGTCTTGGCCTGTTTAGCTTGAGGGGCAGCCATTGTGGCACCGAGACCGCCCAACAAACCCGCTAAACACATACCGGTAGCTAACATTCCCGAAAAACTCGGCATTAGGCAACGACTCATAAGCGTGACTGTTTACTCTGCTAATCGACAACACGGTAATCGACACTATCGACAATAAGGAACAACACTTGCCCCACAATCGCCGCCATCCACCGGAATGCGACCGTCCCAGACCCATTATGAGCCACTTGCCCCGGGCTGACCCACTGGGTAGACGACGACTCAGATGTTCAATCGTATCCAGAAGTGTTGAATCTTAAGATTTTATTTTCTAAAAATAGACACACTAATCC
>JBBILC010000040.1:0-35233 GCA_037445115.1 Coleofasciculaceae cyanobacterium bin_20 | reverse complement strand
GGTGGGTGGGGGGGTTCGGATATCATCTGGCGCTGGGGGCTAGCTACAGGCGGAATTGGGGACGGGGTGATGGGCTTAGGGGCCGCGATCGGCTCGGCGGGTGCTGGTCGGAGCGCGAGGCTGGGATCAACTGGAACCGTAGGTGGTTCCGCGATCGGAAAGGTTGCAGGCGTAGCTGCCACCGAGAACCGCTGGGACAGATCGATGCCATTCAACCCTAGGGCTTCAGCATAGCGACGAATAAATCCCTGGACAAAAACAGCTTCCGGTAAGGGTTGTGCATTCCCAGCTTCGATCGCCTTGAGTAGCCGCAGGGGAATAAACGTCTTGGTTGCGATCTCATCCAGGGATTTGCCCTGTTGTTCGCGGATCGTTCTTAGATAGACGCCGATTTCTTCCAGTTGTTCGACTTGGGCAGTGTCTAAGCAGCTCATGCCTAATACCGTAACTCACCAGCATTGCGGCCAAGTTATCCCATTCAGGCCCAACGCCTATCCAGAGGGCACAAAATCAGTTGACCATACCTAGTAACCATAGCAGATACCGAATCGATTCGACGCTGAGCACATGACCTCAACATAATCTAGATCCTAACCAAATCATCTAACGCGCTCCCCTCAGCATCCGGAGAGACTGCGCTTTGCCATCCCGCTACAAAAAGCCTTCTAGAACCTCATCTGGTTCATCTTCAATATCATCAGCATCAGTTGCTGTGACAATCAATGACGGGTTGGATAAACGTTGTTTCTGAATGGTCAGTTGATAATAGGTGAGATGATGCTCGATTTGCGTCAGGCGGTCTTGCAGGGCCACCAGGCGATCACTCCAGGCTGGATCGGATTTTTGGCTCGGCACCTCTAAGGTCAAATGGGCTTGCAAAATTGCTGTCACAATGTCGGATTTAGATTGTCCCGATCGCACGGCTTGGGCAGCGAGGGCCGCATCTAAGGCCGTTGGTAAGTGGAGAACGATCGTTTCCAGGTGCGGGGTGTGCTGTTCTGTGGGGGGCATGCTAAACACTAACGGGGTTGGCAAAGCGAATCTTCAGATAATCTTCCTCCATCTTGGCCCCAGCCGGTTGCAGAGCCGCGAGGGCTTGGGGCAGGACTAAATTGCGGCGATGGTTACCAATCCGAATGTTTAACTCATCTCCAGACTTACTTAGCTCGACCTGATTTTTCGGGATACCCGGCAGGTAGATTTCCAAGCTGTACTGATCCTGTTGTTGGGTAACCCGCAAGGTGGTTTCCTTGTAGTAAACCTGGGTCGGATCTTCTTCGGCATAGAGGGTTTCCTTCAGCCGTTCCAGAGCCGCTAGGCCACACAATTCCTCGGAATAAAGGGGAACCTCCTTAATTGGCAAAGGCTGGAAATTGTCCCGAATCTCCTGCCGATATTGCTGTTGCGATTCCTTCCAACGCTGGAAAAAAGGGTCGGTCACGGTATCGGGAATAATCCGATTCGCAATCACCAGATCAGTCCCGACGTTGTACAAACTCAGGTAGGCATGGGCACGCAGGGATTCCTTAATGACCATTTTTTCAGGATTGGTGACCAATCGCACTGAGGTTTGGGTGTTGTCGGTTAGGACCTTTTCCAGTGCCTCGATCTGTTCATAGAATTCGTAGGGCGCATCCATGACTTCGCGATCGGGCAAGGAGAAGCCCGTCAATGGCTTGAAAATGGGTTCAAAGACCGGACGCAGGGCGATCGACATCCGTTGCAAGGGTTTGTAAAAACGCCGCATATACCACCCCGCCACCTCCGGCAAACTCAATAACCGCAGGGCTGTACCCGTGGGGGCCGAATCAATAATTAAAACTTCAAATTCCCCTTCGTCATAATGGCGCTTCATCCGCACCAGGCTAAAAATTTCATCCATCCCCGGCAGGATGGCCAATTCCTCCGCTTCAACGCCTTCAAGACCCCGTGCCTGCAAAACCTGGGTAATGTAGCGCTTCACGGCTCCCCAGTTATTTTCCAACTCCATGAGGGCATCCAGTTCTGCCCCCCACAGATTCGGCTTCACCGATCGCGGCTCGTGGCTCAGTTCCCGATCAAAACTATCCGCTAGGGAATGGGCCGGATCGGTACTCAGGACGAGGGTTTTGTAACCCAATTCCGCACAGCGTAGCCCGGTAGCTGCGGCAACAGATGTTTTGCCCACACCCCCTTTGCCAGTAAGTAAAATGACACGCATGGGTCACCCGTCCTGTAGAATCCTGAGAAAACTTTACATTATTTTACCAAAATTCTGGCCCAGCCGGTGGGCTAGCACCCAGAGCCAGCTATCATCCGTAGAGTTGGCTCGGTCATCTGGGGGCAGGCGGGCACCGGCATGGGTTCAGGTGATCTGGGGCCACCGCTGGGACCAGAACGATGCGCATGAAGGTTGGGGTGCCAACCCGATTAAGCGCTACTCATAACGACTATTGACCGTTAAATTGAATAAAGAACGTTTGGCCATCCAGGGTCCCATTCGCGATGATACCCTTGATCGAACTGTTAGCACCATAGCGAACATTGGCTGTTCCACGGGCGTCCGCCATCCCAGAACTGGTTAGATTCAGGACAATCTCATAGGCATCTTTACGGGTTTGCTGGCCACCGAAGGTTACCAGGCTACCATCATCCATCCGTACCGATAGCTCGGCTTGCCCAGAGGGCTGAACGTTCAGCGAGGCAAAGGTAATCACGCGATTAGGTCGGCCTTGCAACCCGAAAATGCCTTGCCCCATTTGGGCGAAGGTCATCGGGGTGCCCGTGGTTGGCGGGCGGTTCACACTATCATCCGCCACGGTAAAGCGGATCGACATGGCTTGCCCATCAATGGTGCCATTCCCAACGAGGGAAATCAGTTGATTCCCCCGGTAACGGACCGTGAGATCGCCCGTGGCGTCAGCCATCCCCGCCCCCGTTAGCCGAACGCCAGCTTCCGTAGCATTGAGCCTCACCAGTTGTCCGGTCCATTTCATTAAACTGCCATCGGCTAGCCGTAGCGCAATTTCAGCCGTGCGATTAGGGCGACTAGCCACGGTGACAAACGAGACGATCTGATTTGGACGCCCTGCCAGGGATAGGGTCCCCTCCCCTTCCCCGGCCACGCTTAAGACCGCCTGTTGGGCAACGACGCTCGGGGCAGAGAGTAGGGTAGCGGCCCCGGCCACGGCTAAGGGCGCACTGATTAACGCAATGGCAGTACCCGCAGCGATCGTTGAACGGATTTTCATACTTACTTTCCTTAAGTAATTAGCCAGAATGATTGACCAGATGTACCTGCCTATGTTCCCCCATCCGGTTGGCGAGTGACAATTGCTTAAAAAACATTTCACCCCTGGCAACCTGCCCAGAAAGCTGCGTTCGGCTACAGCACTTCCATACTGGGTGAGGTACAGACAAGGGGCTTAAGCCCCTTGTTTACAAGGCTTGACAGTACTTCATTAGAGAGGGAACGGCTGTATCCCTCTTTCATCACTTCGGGGAGAGTAAAATTGATCCAACATCGGGGAAAGCTGATCAGCTATGCTTCCTGACGTTAAGTTCCTATCAGATGCCTAAAGATTTAGGAATGTGTTAAGAACTGACCGATGAAACCCATAGCTGATCACGACTTCCAGCCTTTGACGGCCTTTTCTTTTTCTAGAGTAACAAAAGAGGGGTATACCCTACGGACCCGTGAAAACCCTGCCGTTAGCTACAATGGCTGTGTTGATGATGGCATAGTGCCGACGGGGCGAATCCTACCGGCCAACTGGCACAATCCGGTGATGGGGTCTCTGGGGAGGCTGAATTTGCCTTCTCTAGTCCTGAATTTGCCTCTGGGTCAGTTGGCTTGAGATAATATCGTTTCGACTGGCGCGATCGGGGCTGTGATCGGGGCTGCAATCTATGTACCCTTATCTGGTGGCCCTGGAAATCTTCTTCGCGTGCCCCTCGTGTTCGGTTTTTTAATACCTACAGGTGAAAAGTGTGTAATGGTTGCTGCATCAGAAACAGTTACAACCGTCCTCATTTCCCTCGTCGCGATCGCGATTTTGGGCTGGGGATTCTACCGCGCCCGTCCCTACGGCAAGTTAGGAATCTTGGCTTGGTTACAATCGGTTGCGTTAATGGTTCCCTGGTTAGTCTTCTTCGGTTTGTTTGCCCTGGGGATCTATCTGAATCTGGCCGCCATTTTGCTGTTAATTGTGGGATCAACCGTCCTTTATATCGTTCTAGGACGGCAACTCCGCGCGGCGGGGCAAGCCGCGATCGCCCAGGAGAAAGCCAACCGTTTTACCCAGCAGTCGGCTCCCATTGATACCGGCGAAGCTAGCAGCCCAGAACCACTGGCCACTGGCCGGGAAACGAGCACGGGCCAAACCCGTCCGCCTGCTGATGCCAACAATCCAACCCCCCCTAGCCCCCAGGTCAACGCTCCTAACCTGGGCATTTTGCCGATCCCCAGCGAGGATCTCAAGCAAATTCAGACCATTTTTGGCATTGATACCTTCTTTGCCACAGAAACCATCCCCTATCAAGATGGGGCGATCTTCCGAGGAAATCTGCGTACTGACCCAGAGGTCGCCTACGATCGCCTAGCGGCTAGCTTACAAACCACCTTGGGCGATCGCTACCGCCTCTTTTTGGTTGAAAATTCTGATGGTCGGCCCGTGGTGATTGTACTGCCCAGTGCCAATGATCCCCAACCTCTCACCTGGATGCAGCGGGGGTTAGCCGTGTTGCTGATACTGGCAACGATCTTCACCTGCCTGGAGCGGGGGGCGTTGCAGTACGGTTTTGATGTTCTAGCCCAGCCTAATTTGATCCTCCAGACCTTGCCCATCTCCCTAGGGGTTGTGGCTGTCCTCGTTGCCCATGAATTGGGGCACTGGTTCCTGGCCCGACGGTACCAGGTGCGCCTAAGCTGGCCCTTCTTCATCCCCGCATGGCAGTTGGGAACCTTTGGGGCTATTACCCGCATTGAGTCCCTCCTGCCCAATCGCAGTGTGCTGTTTGACATTGTGTTTGCGGGTCCCGCTGCCGGGGGTGGGGTGGCTTTGGGGTTGCTATTGCTGGGGCTACTGCTCCCGCCAGCCAGTGGGGGAATTGCCGTGCCGTCCCAATTTTTTGAAGGGTCAATGCTGGTCGGTGCCCTAGCTCGGATTGTCCTGGGCGAGGGATTGCGGGAACAGTTAGTCACCATCCATCCCTTAGCGATCGCCGGTTGGTTGGGACTGGTCATCACGGCCTTGAACCTCATGCCAGCGGGGCAGTTGGATGGCGGACGGCTGATCCAGGCGATCTATGGCCGTAAAACCCTGGGCCGGACAACGGTGGCAACGCTGATTTTTCTGGCGATCGCCTGTTTAGTAAATCCCCTAGCCCTGTACTGGGCCATCATTATCCTGTTCTTGCAACGGCAACCGGAACGGCCCAGCCTCAATGAGCTAACGGAACCTAACGACACCCGTGCTTCCCTAGCCCTGTTGGTGTTATTCCTGATGGCCGCCACCCTTTTGCCCCTAACGCCCAGTTTGGCTGGCCGCTTGGGGATTGGGGGTTAGGTTGGCTAAGCGCGGGGCGAACGACGACGGGTCAGGTAGGTAGTACCCAGGCCCCCCGCAACCACTAGGGCAGCCCCAGCCAGCAGCAGCGGCGATTCTGCATAGTGGACATCCTGCTTGCCTGCCTCCACAATCTGATCCAGCTCAACCCCCATTGCCGCAACGGGAATTGTATAGCTATCGAAATGGCCCCCTGCGCCAATCTGGACTTCCCAGTTACCGGGAATCTTAGGATCGGGTTTGAAGGCAAACTTGCCGTTGGCGTCTGTTTTGGTCTCTAGCCAAGGCTGGTCGGGATCATTTGGAGCATAGACTTTGACGGGGGCATCCTGGAAAGGTTCACCCGTGCTGAAGGTGGAGGTAAATTCCAATTGATCAGTCAGAATATAGTTGCTTTCAACCATGTGGGCCAACGATCGCAGGGGAAAGCTGACGATCGTGAGCAGGACAAGGGGAGCCAGGAGTTTGCGTGTAATAGTCATAGCCATTGTCAGGAAAGCGATCGACAAGTTGAGCCTGATCCTAGCGAATTTTTCCCTAACTGGGGAGAGGTGTCATGTCTTCCCCGATCGACCTCTACGTTGTAGACCTCTACGTTGTAGACCTCTACGTTGTAGACCTCTATGTTGTAGACCTCTATGTTGTAGACCTCTACGTTGTAGACTTCTACGTTGTAGACCTAGAGCACTTTCATACTCGGTGAGGTACAGGCAAGGGGCTTAAGCCCCTTGTTCGCAAGGCTTGACAGTACCTCATTAGAGAAGGAGCGGCTGTATATGTTATAGACCCATACTATAATAGTTCATCCGATCCATAAAGAATCACCAGGATGAATCTCATGCCAGCCCCCATCCGGTTTGCTCAGGATACCCACGAGACTGTTCATCCGAACAACCCCAAGATGGTATGGCAGGCCAGCGACGGACTGTCTTGTCTATATCATGGCGACAGCTTGGAAGTCATGACTTGGCTACCGACTGAAAGTGTCGATTGCATCTGGACCGATCCCCCGTATAACCTTTCCAATGATGGGATGACCTGTGTAGCTGGGCAAATGGTTAAAGTAAATAAAGGCGAATGGGATCGTAGCCAAGGTGTTGAACTAGATCATGAGTTTAACAAAGCCTGGTTGGCTGCTTGCTATCGTCTCCTTAAACCGACGGGCACAATATGGGTAACGGGGACGCTTCATGTATACCCCTCCGTTGGGTTTGCGATGCAACAACTTGGCTTTCGGATTTTGAACGACATTATTTGGGAAAAATCGGCCCCACCACCTAATTTAGGCTGTCGCTGTTTTACGCATTCAACCGAGCTCATATTGTGGGCTACGAAGGCACGAAAGGGGAAAGATCGTTATATCTTCAACTATGAGGAAATGAAGGCTGAGAATGGTGACAAACAGATGAAAAATGTTTGGCGGATGCCTGCGCCTGGAAAACATGAAAAATCTCATGGTAAACACCCCACCCAAAAACCTGTTAATCTTGTGGCACGTTGTCTGCGGGCCAGTACGAATCCCGGTGATTTAGTGTTTGACCCATTTTCGGGTTCTTCCACTACTGGAGTTGCTGCTTTGTCTTTAGGGCGGAAGTTTATCGGTTGTGAGGCTGATGCAGGTCATATTGAACTGTCCATGAAACGATTAAGTGTGATTGATGTTTAGCTCTCAATTCGTCTCGCTCTCTTAAATTTGATAGTTGGAAATTAAGCATCAGCATGGGAAAACGTATACAATTTAGTCTCTCAAAATAACTTAAACTGCCTGCTCAAGGGTTGGATGACTGACACGATCGATAAAGAGTCTGAAAATACTGGGCAATCTCTGGCGGTTGGGCCGTAAACTCGACGTAGTAGTGTCCCAGAGGAGCCGCTTTTTCGAGGACCTTGGCGTAGATATCATCACCGGGCTGGTGTGTGTCCGGATCAAGCAAATTTAGCTTAAGGTTGCTCAGCGCGATCGGCATCCCATTCGTATCCAATTGATTAGCTTGAATTTCGCCCCCCGTTGCGGAGAGTTGGACCAGTTGCCCCAGGAATTGATTTTCCCCCACATGCTTGCCTTCTAAGAGGGTATAGCGTAGGGCCAAGGGTTGGGGGAGCGGGAAAAAAAGTTCCTCGATTTTTTCCGGCAGAAAACGCTGATAGTCACCCGCAATCCCGCCAATTTCGTAGATGTGAATGGGGTCCTTCACCCCTTTGGGCTGGACCCGTTTTTGGTCATCAATGCGCAGCCGATCGGGCACACACGCCAGGGTCGATTCGGAGATAAGAATTTGTCCCCCGGTGGTATAGGATTCAATGCGATAGGTGAGGTTGACCTGGCTGCCCACGACGCCATATTTAGTTCGCTTGGTGGAGCCAATATTCCCCACCACCACTTCGCCCGTATTGATGCCAATCCCCATCGCTAAGGGGGGCAGTCCCCAATCCGCCATTTGTTGATTAATGCGAGGCATGGCCTGTTGCATGGCGATCGCACAGGCGATCGCGCGCGCCGCATCATCCTCCCGTTGGGTGGGTGCCCCAAAGAGGACCAGAATGCCATCCCCCATAAACTCATCGATCGTGCCCCCATAGTCGGTAATAATATCGGCCATCGCCTCCAGGTAAAAGTTGAGGATACGCACGACTTCCTCCGGCGGTAAGCGCTCGGAAAGGGCGGTAAATCCCCGCAGGTCCGAGGTTAACAGTGTAATAGTGCGGCGCTGCCCCCCCAGTTTTAAGCCTTCGGGATGCTCCAGTAAATTAGCGACAATTTCATCACTTAAATAGCGACCAAAGGTTTGGCGAATATCCCCAGCCGTCCGGGCAATATAGGCTGTAATCGCGATCGCGGCCCCGCCAAAGGCCAGTGCCGGCGGCACGATTGGCACCCACCAGGCCGCCAGGAACAGGAAATAGCTGCTGCTCACCAGAACCCCCGCTGCCAGCAAGACACTCCCCCCCTTTTGCCAGGACACCGATCGCACCCCACCGGCATAGCGCTGGGTCCAGGTCAGCATCGCCCCGATCGTCGCCCAGAGCGCAATCCATAGCCCTTCCACCGCCTCTGGCCAAGTTTTGATTAAGGGGCGATCGTCGAGTACAGCACTGAGGATTTGACTCGCTAAACTGGCATGGATTTCCACCCCCGGCATCCGTTGCGAGGGCGTCCGGGTAAAGGGCGTCAGAAACAAGTCCTGAAAGCTTTCACTCACGGCCCCAATCAACACAATGCGATCGCTGGCCCACTCGGCAGGAAGCCGATCTTCCAGCACATCCGTCAGGGAAACCACCGCAAACTGGGGCGTCGGCCCTCGGTAGTTAAGCAAGAGTTGGTAGCCTTGGGCATCGACACGCACATAGCCCCCATCATTGGTTTCCAAGGGCGGGAAGGGGGTTGAACCCATCTGCCAATAGTCTTGACCCTCGACCAATTCCGGGCGTAGCCCCACGGCGGCCAAATAGGCCAGGGCGGCATAGGTCCCCACACTCAACACGGTTTCATCGTTACGATCCTGAAGTGTGAGCAGGGCACGGCGCACCACCCGATCGCGATCGAACAGTAGGTCATTAAAGGCCACTTGGCCCTTCGCCTGGAGAGCCGGGGGAGCTGCTACAGCCTCACGGCTGCGATCACCCACCATTTTTTCAATGCCAATAATATTGGTGTGGCTCTCAAACACCTGGACCAATTCCTGGTGCCCCGGTTCAACGGGCTGGTCGCGGTATACATCAAGGGCAATGAGGCGTGGGTTCTGGGCCAAGAGTTTACGGAGCACTTGAGCGTAGATCGCGTCGGGGATAATTGCCTGTCCCAGGGCACGCACGTCATCTTCGTTAATCCCCACAATGACAATGCGATCGTCGCGGGCAAGCGCGGGTCGCCAACGTAAATACTGGTCATAGGCTGCCCATTCCCCCCCCTGGAGGATGCCCGTGAACCGCAGGCCCAAGACCAAAACCGTCACGCTGGGGGCCACAATCCAGACCCCCCGCCACTCCCAAAACCCTTGCCGTAGTCGCTGCCACATCTGCAACGGCATTACCTAATCGAGCAAGGGTTGCGCTGCGATCGCCTCCAACCCCACGGAGGTTAGCAGTTCGCGCCAGTCACTCTGGTGTTGGGGGTAGTCCGCCGCCAGAATCATCAACGTATCCAGCCACACCTCCGACTGGGCATAGAGTTCGGCTTTCTTCAAGCCTTGGGCTGTGGCGATCGCTGACTTCACTTCAGGGCTTAGCTCGACCCGCTGAATCCGGCCTCGCACCATTTCCTCCTCGCTGCCACAAAGCATCACCAGCCGCCAACGATAAGTCGTCCCCGTCTCTAGGGCGATCGTCTCCGGCAGCGGCAAACGCATCACGCCCGGTTGGCTGGGCAGGGCCATCTCCGTTTCGTAAAGCTTCTCACCCGTTGGGGTATTGAGGGTAAGCTGAGCCTTGGTGGCCGTGCTGGGGGGGATGTAAACAAACAGGGTGGGATTCCCCAGGGTGGTTGTGCTGAGTTGATCCGCTGGTTGGAGGGCCGTAAAGGGGGTCTCATCCTTGGCCGTACAGGGGTGAAGATTCCCCCGAATACCTCCCCCAGCCGTACTACGGGGGGCGCTGCGACGAGGGCCGGCGGGAAACTGGAGACTGACGTGCAACGGCTGGTTAGGCGGGGCCGTCGGTAACCTGACAGGGGTGCTGAACAGGACAGGGGTGAGGAGGGTGGTCACCAGTCCGGCGAGGGGAACGAGAGGAAGCAAAGCCATAGTGGGGAAGTCGGTAAGGGATCGGTGGGCAAAATGGACAGGGCGTGTGCCGATCGGTCGTGATGCGCCCCCCAATGATCGGCTAACTACGCTGACGTTACTGGCTGCACCCTGAAGCATTGGGCAGGTCTGCCGTGAGGAGCCTGGGACTATCCTGCTGAACAGGATGGCTTGTAGGTTGGTGTCGAGCCGGCAAGACCCAAGACGCTGACTGGTGGTTGGGGGCACATTGCGTTTGACCCACCCTACAAAATTAAACTTGACAGCGCCCTAGGGCGACCAACCGGTGTGTCATCTGCCCTGCAACCAGGGTGCAGTTCACCAGGGTGGTCGATTGCTCAGGAAGGCATTGGCGCAACCTGTCCCTACTCCTGATTGTTGAATACACTGACTGAGCGATAGTTCCCGTAATGGCCTTTGAGATCGGGATTAATCCCTGGGGTTTACTGACATTGGGTTGGTCATCGATGGAAGGGTACGGTCCTCAGTGGGTCGCTCATGGGACTCTAGGCCATTGCTGTGGACGGTGCTCAATTGCAAGCGCACATCATCGATCGCCTCATTCAACTGGGCAATTTTGACCTCTAAGGCCCGCCGTGCTGCTTCGATTTCCTGGGGTGTTGAAGGCATTAGGTGGGATTTTTTAGATTTCTCCGGTTTACTCTCCGCCAACTTCCCAATCTCCGATGACTCTGGTTGGCTGATTTTGGCAGCTAGGACGGCCCCCAGAACCCCACCGATCGTCCCACCGACGATCGCCCCTAATAAAAATCCACCCGCGAAATTATCTTGCTGACTCATAAGAACGCTCTCTGCCCTTTCCTGCCAATGCGACTGCACGGGACGATCGTAGCGCATGGGAGGCCGGGTTCAACCAAATGCCGAGCCGCCAGTCCAGGGGAGCCGCACCCGCACTGGGAATTCAAAATTCAAAATTCAAAATTCAAACCTTCCCGCGCGGATGGGGGTGCTCAGGTGCTCGGTTGGGCCACGGTTGGGTGCCTGGGCAAGGGACTGCCCTAAGTTCGCACCACTTCCAGTAAGCGGGAGAAGTAAAACCGGGTTTGGATCATGGCATTCCGCTCAACGCGCCAACCCCGCGCGGCTAATTCCCGCACAATATCGGCTTCCCGGTGCTGATAGGCACGGGTGGTTTTGCTGGGACCGGGGAAAAATTCACCGATTTTTTTCAGGAGACTGAGCCAAACGGTTTTGGGTGCAAAGCTGAAGATCAGGCGGGATTCAGCCAGGGAAGCAAGGTGCTCAATCATGGCGATCGCGTGCTCCTGGGGATAGTGGATCAACACATCGAGGCAGATCACCGTATGGTATCGCCCGCCCAGGGCCTCTAGATCTTGAACCACAAACTTGAGGTTATCCATCGTGTCCAGGATCGCCGTGGCCCGTTGCCAAGCTTCCGTGGTCATTTTTTCGGAAATATCGGTGGCGTAGACCTGTGCCCCGGCGGCGGCAAGGGGAATACTCAGACTCCCAACCCCACACCCCGCATCACAGATGGACAGACCCTTGAGGTTGCCATCGGCTTGTAACCAGGTGAGAACCTGCTCAACCGTTTGCTGGTGACCCTGGCGGATGTCAAGCTGGACCCGATTGACTTCCCCGTCCCCGTAGATCCGTTGCCAGCGATCGAACCCGGTGGCGTTGAAGTAGTCGCGAACGATCGTCTTGTCGTCAACTGCACTCATAACCTTGAATTTGCTTGCGGTAGCCGCTGCTTGTGATGGATGACAGTTTCCATCCTACGGGCTAGCGGGTACGCCCAGGCCCCCGGAAATGATCAAGCAGGCAGGGTAATGATCAAGGGCAGGCAGGATGCCTACCCCACTGATTCTGGCGCGATCCTGCTGACAACAAGATTGACGCTGTGTGATTAAGGGCAGGCAGGATGCCTACCCCACTGATTCTGAAACGACTTTGCTACCAGCAATTGAGGGGGGCATCCCACTTTTTCACCCCTCACCCTAAATCCATCTCCCACAAGGAGAGAGGGACTTTAACTGGCTCCCCTTCGCCCCTAGTGGGAGTTCTCTGCCTGCTGACAAAGCGCTGACAGCGCTGCGGGATTTTAAATGGCTCCCCTTCGCCCCTAGTGGGAGAAGGGGCTGGGGGATGAGGGGGAAATTGTCAAACTGGGATGTTCCCAATTGAGTCTACAAAATCCGTTTTTCCAAATACTGGCCGATCATCACTTGTTCGCCCGATCGCGAAATCACGGTTTGCCGGGTGCGGTACTGCTGGCCAATCAGCTTGATTTCTTCCTCAAAGACTGATCCCTGGTACTCGGTGCGTAGACAGAAGCTATCGGGGGTGGGGAAGTAAAAGCTGGCGGTCACGGGTTTTGTGGTTGCAAAGCCGCGATCGCGGTACAGAATACTGCCCGCTACTCCAAAAATTGTTGAACCCGCCGACTGGGGGCGTCCCGATACTGCCAAGGCACTTTCCCAGGTCACCTCGGCACCACAGACCAGATTTGTCACATCCGCCAGATGGTGGAGTTCAGCGAGATGGATGAGTTCGGGACTGCCTTGGGACAAAAAGCGAATCTGGATCAAACTCACAATTTCCTGGGTTTCCCCAGCGGGTAGAGTGTAGTAGCGACGCTCCGATCGCCACTGGCCCGCTGAGCGTTGGAAAAAACTCGCTACTAATTGTTCACTGGTCAGTTGTAGAGATGGGATAGATCGAGACACTACAGTTCCCTCATTGAGATGGGCAGGCGTGTGAGCAAGCAAGTCACGGGAGGCACCCCGGACAGCGAACCTTAACCGGAACCTTAACTAATTGTTACTCAAATTAACAAAGAGTAACAGATTGACCGTGTATTAATGCCTAACACCTTAGCGGCTCCCCCCGGAAGAACTGTATTCAACTGCACAGGATGATGATTTAAATTCGGGAGAAAAATTTAAATTCGGGACGATGGCACTCAGGGGGATCGCCCTAGCGAGTAATGGTAAGGGTCCGGCTTGCCGCAATCAGGACCTTGCCTTGTCGGGTTAGACGGTACTCACCGCGCCAGGTTCCGGTTTGGAAGGGCGCTTCCGGGCGCACGCGTTTGCCCACAAAGCCGAGGTACACCCGGTTTGAGCGATCGCGGGGTTGTTGCTGGTCCACCACCGCTTTACCGCTGGGGTCCAAGATGCGCATCGTTTCCACATCCCCCGCTTCGATCCCGTAGGACTGCACCCAGAAGATCAGGGCGGGGACATTTGCTGCTAGCTGCGTGTCCGCAAATTCGCCCTCCCACACCGCCCTAATGTCTGGTGGACGGGTCGAAAACCCAGCCCGGACCAAGCCCGTGGGTTGGTAGGGCAAGGCGGGTTGCCACATCGGACGCCGATCGACCTGACAGCCTGCCCCGGCATCGGGACCGACAAAGGGATCAACGGCCTTAGTTTGTTGGCGCACGCTCAGATGCACATGGGGAAAGGAAGCCATGCCCGACATCCCCACCAGCCCCAAGGGTGTCCCCGTCTGGACCTGATCCCCCGGTTTGACCAAGACACTGCCCTGGCGCAGGTGGCAATACTGGGTTTGCCAGCCATCAGCGTGTTGGATGACCATGCCGTTGCCGCATTCCGTGCCCGCGATCGCAGCCTTGTCGGTATCCCCCTCGAACATGCGATCGACGACCCCATCCCGCACCCGTAGAACTTGCCCCGGAGCCGCCGCCACAACGGTTACCTGGGCGTCCAGGCTGGGAATGGCGAAGTCGGTGCCGTCATGGCCGTCGTAGGTGAGACGTCCGCAGCCCACATCGGTTTCCGCCGGACCCGGATCGCGATCGGGATAGAGCAGGACAAAGCAGGGGTCGCCCATTTTGCAGTCAATCGGCAAGCCCAGCCGAAACCCGTCATAGGGCGTAGCCGTCTCGGTGGCCGCCGCAATCCGGGTCGTGTTCTCAGCCGCGATCGTCGTTGCGGTAGGCGTAGCCGCAGGGCCGTCAGCCGCTGCCCGGTTGAGTCGTGCTCCCTGGCAACTGACCACCAGGGTGAGCAGGCAGGCCAGACTGGCCAGCAGGATCAATGGCTTTTTCATCGGTATGGCAATTTCCCTAGGGGCATATTCCCAGGGTAGCGAATTCGTTACCGGACCGGGCGATCGCGCTCCTACTTCCCCCCTAGTCTGTGGGCTTTGCCTTGATCGTGGCGTGTTCCGGTGCCGTCGGTGGCAAGGTTTGTACCTGGCGGGCATAGAGGTCCATCCCCGGTACTGCACTCAGCCCGTGGGCGAAAATGCTCACGAGAACAGCCGCCATGACAACTAAACGGATGGTCTGTGACCCCGATGCTCCCACCGCTTGTTCTAAATACACTAATCCCAGCACGATCGAGGCCAATCCCCGTGGGCCGAACCAGCCCATGAACAGGACCGTAGACCAATGGAGGCGGGTTCCAATGAGACATAGGGCAACAGGAACCATGCGCACGATCGTCAAGCTGAAGAGGGCATACACCAGATGGACGGCCTGAAACTGGGGCCACGCTCGTCCGACCAGCATCCCAAACAGGAAAAAGACCGAGAGGTTAAACACCTGTCCCCAGCCTTCGGTAAACTCAATGCTGCGTTTGCCTGCGCCCCGGAAACCCACCTGCACCGCCAAACCAGCGACAAAGGCGGCAATAAACATACTGGCTCCCACCTGATCAGAGGCCAGCAGGCAGAGGATCGGCAAGGCAACCAGGCCCAAGGGCAGCCATGCGTGGGCGATCCACTTGTGCCGATAGGCTAAACCCAATAACCAGCCCCCCCCAGGCCGATCGCTAAGCCAACCAGGGTGCCAAATCCCAGTTGTTGCACCATAAACCACGGCAAACTGGCCTGTCCGCCCGTACCACTGTCATTAGTCATGGCAATAAAGAACAGGAGAAACGGGACTGAAAGACCATCGTTCAAGCCCGCCTCCACGTTTAGGGCCTGCCGAATCTTCATGGGTATCCGTGGACTGTTCACAATAATTTGGCCCAATCCCGCATCCGTCGGGGCCAAAATTGCGCCCAGAATCCCTGCCTCCCAGAATGAGAGGCGTGGGAACACCAGCATCGCCCCCAAAGTACCGATGAGAATTGTTAGCAGCATCCCCGCACTCAACAGGCGAACGGGCAGATTGCGAAGATTGTTTAACACCCGCAAACCCGTGCGACTAGCGTCGGTAAACAGCAGCAGTACTAGCCCAATTTCGGCTAGCTCTAGAAAGAGATCTAAGCCGATCGCCTGCAACTTGATACTCCATAGGAACCAGCCCACCAACAGCCCAGCCGTGGTAAATACGATTGGGGCAGTCACGATCGTGCGTTCAATGCTGGCCGAGATCAGGCTGTAGAGAAAGATCAACAGGATAAACAGGGCAATCAGTGTCATGGTGGGCAACCCCGTGGCGGCAACGCTGGTGTGATTGGAGCATCATTATCGAATGCGTGTCACCGTAGCGGCCAAACTCCTGGGCTTGGCTAGAGCAACGGTAAAAAATGGTATAACCTGTAAGCTGATTCCCTAGGGAGCCGATCGCGATCGTGTCACACATGGAATGGCATACCACCGATGCCCAAAGTTTGGCCCTGATTGATCAGGAAATTGGTCAACACGCATTTTCACCGTCTGAGTATGAAATCGTCCGACGGGTGATTTATGCCACGGCTGACTTTGAATATAAATCCCTGATTCGCTTCTCGGATCAAGCGCTCCAGTCAGGGGCGGCGGCGCTGGCGGCCCGCAGTACGATCATCGTGGATGTGCCCCTCGTGCAGGTCAGTATTGCGCCCTATATCCAAAATACCTTTGCCAATCCCGTCTATTGCAGCATGGAGGCGCTCACCCGGCCCCAAAAAGGCAAAACCAAAGCAGCTTGGGGCATTGAAACCCTAGCCCGTCGGTATCCAGAGGGGATTTTTGTCATTGGACAGGCGCAAACGGCCCTGACCAGCCTGGTACAACTGATTGAGCAAGAGGTTATCCGTCCAGCTTTGGTGATTGGCACACCCGCTGCCTTTGTCGATGTGGAGGAAGCCAAGGAGCGTCTCAAGGATTCCCTGGTACCCCATATTCGGATTGAGGGCCGTAAGGGCAATGCGATCGTCGCCAGTGCAATCGTCAATGGTTTGGTGGATCTGGCATGGCAAGCTTACGGGGCGCAGGAAGGGGGCGCGATCGGACAAAAGTTTTAAGCATTACGGACGGGAACAAGGTTGCCCAGAAGGTTGCCCAGAACTCTTAGCAGCCTTGATGGAATCCCGGTTTGGTGAGAGGGGAGTCAACTGCATCCAAAAACGGAACAGGTCTCCCTAATGCACGGGTAAACGAGAGCGGGCAACTATTTCAGAGGATAACTGCCAGACAATCGGGATACGAATCAACACCAGGATACAGTTAGGGGCAGTCGGTAAGATGTCTATGCCCAACAGCGCTCATGTTGAGGTCCTCGGACTTCTTTCCGTACCCTAAACACGGTTTTTATGCCAGTCCTTAACTCCTGGTAATTGTTAGTCCCCAAGATGCTGTATACTAACCAGCCGTTGATCTTGAAAAACTCCCATTATAGCATCGTCAATTCCGCTGACTGTTCAGAGCAAACCTTTATACCGTCCTTGTTATTTTTGCAAGCAACATTTCAAAAAAATTTGCATAAAGCGCTTTAACCTGGTAATAAAGTAATCAATATGTAACAAACTTTCACCTGACCGTTAGGCTTGTTAACATTCGCAGTGTGAGTTGTATCCCGAATATGGCCCCAGTTACCGCACCGACTAAGCCCCAGTTTCTTTTCACCCCAGCAGATCAGTTGCAAACCTGCCTCTCCCTTGCCGAAGACTTTGAACAACGGGCGGCTGCCGAAGTTGCCTTTGAGCAACTGCGCGATCGGGCCAGCGCCGATCGTGACGATGCATCAGCCTTGATCAACCTGCTCTGGAAAGAACTCCTGGCAGCGCGTCACTCCGCCAGCTTTTGGCACAAGGTAGCCGATGTGGAGAAGGAAATCTCCGAGCGACTAGCGGCCAGCCATGCCCAACTGCAACAAAATCACATTTCTCTTGTTGCAGAGCAGTAACATTTCCCCGGTTTCCGGAGGTCCTTAATGCCCTGAACACATGGCGTGGAAACTGATCTCCGGCCATGAGTCGCGATCGGGAAGCGAGATAGGCGATCACGTTCTGTAGTACCCTCTAGAATCAGAAAAATCTGCATCAAGGGGAGCGATTGTCTAGACTCCCGATGCAGTGGCTTACCCCCTATCCCAACCCCTGTGACACCCCTGCCGTATAGCCTGCTCTCCCACCTAGAGTGTGCCCGCTGTCAGCAGCAGTATGATGCTGAGCGTCTACACAACATCTGCGCCTGCGGTTCCCCCCTATTGGCCCGCTATGATTTGTCAGCGGTGGCCCAAGCTCTGACCCCGGCTAATTTAGCCCAGCGAACATCCCCAACCCTCTGGCGCTATCACGAACTGTTACCCGTGCGGGAGCCAACCCAGGTTGTGTCTCTGGGGGAAGGGTTTACCCCCCTGTCTCCCCTACCCCGTTTGGCCCAGTCCCTAGGGGTGGGGCAGTTATGGTTGAAGGATGAGGGAATGAATCCCGGTGATACCTTCAAAGCACGCGGGGCCACTGTGGGGATTTCGCGGGCGATCGCACTGGGAGCGGCCAAATTAGCGATCGCCACCAACGGCAACGCTGGGGAAGCCTGGGCACTCTACGCAGCGCGGGCCGGTATTCCCCTCACGGTCCTCATGCCCCAGGATGCTAACCCCCTGTCGCAACGGTTGTGCGCCTTCACCGGAGCCGAGACCTATTTAGTACAGGGTCTCATTTCCGATGCTGGCCAGTGGATTCAGCAGCATTTCCAACCCCAGGGCTGGTTTGATGTCTCTACCCTGAAGGAACCCTATCGGCTGGAGGGGAAAAAGACGATGGGGTACGAGATTGTCGAGCAATTGGGGTGGCAATTCCCGGATGCGATCGTGTTTCCCACCGGCGGCGGCATTGCGATCGCGGCGATGTATAAGGCATTCCAAGAACTCCAAACCCTGGGCTGGGTCAAGGGTACTTTACCGCGCTTGATTGCGGTGCAGGCCGAGGGCTGTGCGCCGATCGTTCAGGCATTTCATGCCCAGGCTGCTGTCTCAGAATACTGCGAGAATGCCCACACCTTTGCCACGGGCCTACGGGTACCCAAATCCTTTGGTGACTTTATGGTGTTGGCGGCTTTGTATGCCACCCAGGGATATGCGATCGCGGTATCTGATGCGGAGATTGCAGCGGCAATCCCACAAGCCCTCCAAGTGGAAGGGGTGTTCCTTTGCCCGGAGGCGGCTGCCGTCATCCCTGCTGTCCAAACCCTAGCCCGCAAGGGTATCCTGCAACCAGACGATCGGGTGGTGCTCTTGGGATCGGGTAGTGGTCTCAAATATCCTGACCTGATACCCGTCCCAGACTTGAAAATTTTGCCGCGTAGGCCATAGGCCCAATGCGGTTCTCGGAGCGGCGCATGTTTGGCGCAGCCTTCCCCCCGCTAACGGTCTTCCCTGGGGATGACTGACTCACGGTTCGGGTAACTGTAACCGCCACAGGGGCACATTTTCCAAGCCATGGAGGGGGGCAAAGGTTAATCCCGACGCCTGCTGAAATTGCTGCATAAACGCTGGCGGTGCTGCATAGATGAAGTAATCACTAAAGCCCAGGGGTAACAAGGGCGGTGACACCTGGCTATTGAACACCTGGATCACCGTCTCTGGGCGCAGGGCATGGGCGAACGACAATAGCCACAAATCCCGTTCACTACTGACCAGGGGATTCTCGGTCTGGTTGATGATCTGAGCAGCATAGGGAATATAGCCCCCCTGCTTTGTCCAACTAGTACTCGCCAGCACGTTACTAGCACTGGCCAAGGTGCCCAGGAGTAATAGCCCGACGATCGCCCCTGTCCACACCTGACGCTGCGATCGCGGGTTAGGACCCGGTTGCATCTGGCTCACTAACCAGTGGGCAATCACCAAGGGAATAGCGATCGTTGCACCCAAAAAATACCGCGTGGCCACCGATCGCTGTCCGCCCAACAGCAAATCGGGCAGAATCACCCCGGCAGCCAGGGGTAGGACTAACAAGATGGGGAATAACCAGATCCGGCGGGAGGTCATAGACCAGAGGTCGTAAGCCGCATAGGCCACTAGCGCCACAGCCGCGAGAATGACCAGCAGGTAGGGAAAGGGCTGGGTCACGCTGACAGGGTAATTCGTTTCAAAATCCAACAACGGTCGGGTGAGGTGTAGGCCCCAGTTCAGCAGCAGTTCGGGCAGGCCGTGGGCCGGATTTTGGGTCTGCCAGACG
Source organism: Coleofasciculaceae cyanobacterium bin_20 (assembly GCA_037445115.1). GTDB lineage: Bacteria > Cyanobacteriota > Cyanobacteriia > B231 > B231 > Trichothermofontia. The sequence continues at coordinate 15,607 of JBBILC010000040.1, read as the reverse complement.
GCAATTTGGGCACCCCGCTGACCGTTCTGGATCAGAGCGACCAGCCAGGGGGAAAAACCCACGAGGGCTGTCGCTAGGGCGACTAGGCAGGATCGCCATGCTCCCCGTCCGGCATCTCGGAGTAGCCCAACGTAAAGGAACTGCCCCAGGGCAATGAAGAGGGCCAAGGGATAAGTATAGAACGCCAGTAGGGTAGCAAGGCTAAAGTATCCCCAGGCTTGCCACTGCCGCAGCCGGAGGGCACGTAACAGGGTCCAACTAGCTAGCAAGGTCATGAAGACCCAGAGGCTATAGGGTCGAGCTTCCTGAGCATACAGGATGTGCAAGGGCGAAACGGCCAGCAGCGCCAAGGCCATCACCCCCACTCGCCGATCCTGGTAGAGGGCTTGGGCCAATAGGTATATCAACGGCAAGCTGAGGATACTGGCCACCACCGAAAAGCTGCGCAGTACCCAGGTTGACGCCCCAAAGCCGACCATCCAGAAGCGGGCCAAGACAAAGTATAAGGGGGCATGGTTTGGTTCCTGGACCGCCAGCCCCCGGATGGTGTCAACCACGGTTTTCTCACTACCGGGGGTTTGAAAGCGCTGGAGATCCTGGGCGGTAAAGAAGGGCTGCTGTTGCCAAAATTGGCTCAGATCCCCCTCGGTATAACCGGAAATGCGCAGGGCGGAAAACACCTCATCCACCCAAAACACCTTACCGTCCAGATTGGCAAAGCGCAGAATGGCCCCCACGACGACCATCCCGATCGCGATCGCCAATAGTGTTTTTCCCCCTTGGGTCAGTTCCCCGCGATCGGTCATTGACCGTTAGAGAAACTTAGCGATCTTCTCAGCCGCTGTCGTGAGCAGTTGGGGATCATGCACAAGGGCAAAGCGGACATAGCCTTCCCCCGACTTGCCAAACCCAGCCCCCGGCGCGACTGCCACACCCGTCGCATCCACCAGTTCCGTGCAGAATTTGATCGAGTCCTGATCCCAGGGGGCTGGCAATTTGGCCCAGATATACATGGTGGCATCGGGCACAGGCACTTCCCAGCCCAAGCGGTGCAAGGTTTGCACAAAGGCATCCCGCCGTTCTCGGAAAACATTGACCGATCGCGCCACACTGTCCTGGGGTCCCGTCAGGGCTGCGATCGCCCCGTTTAGGATACCTAGATATTGATTGAAGTCGATCGCTGCCTTCACCTGCCGCAGTGCCCGAATGAGGTCCGCATTGCCCACGGCATAGCCCACCCGGAAGCCGCCCATATTGTAGGACTTGGACAGGGTGAAGAATTCGATCGACACCGTTTTGTCGGGATCGGCCTGAAGGATGGAGGGCGGTTTCGTGTCGCCAAAGACCATATCGGCATAGGGGAAGTCATGCACCAGCACTAGGTTATGTTCCTGGCAGAAGGCCACAGCTTCCTGGAAGAAACTCAGGGGCGCGATCGCGGTGGTGGGGTTGTGGGGATAACTCAGCACCATCATGCGGGCTTGCTGCAACACCGCCTCGGGCACATCCGCCAGCACCGGTAAAAAACCATTCTCCGCCAGAATCGGCATCGGATAGATCTGACCGCTGGCCAGATACACGCCCCCCGCATGGGAAGGGTAACCGGGATCAAGCAACAGCGCAAAATCCCCTGGGTTCAGCACGGCTAGGGGCAGGTGGGCAGTGCCTTCCTGGGAACCCACCAAGGGCAAGACTTCCGTTTCAGGATCGATCGCGATGCCATAGCGCTGGGTATGCCATTGGGCGACGGCTTCCCGGAAGGGGCGGGTGCCGTGGAACAGCAAATAGCCGTGGGTGCTGGGGTCATATAGGGACTGGCTAATGACATCCAGAATGGGGGGTTCAACGGGAAGATCGGAGGACCCTAGGGACAGGTCAATAATTTCCTGGCCTGCCGCCCTGGCTCTGGCTTTTGCCTGATCCATATCGGCAAACACATTGGATTGGAGGGGCCGAAGACGGGTGGCGAATTGCATAGACCGACTGAATTGGATAGGGTGAGGTGCATGGCTGAATGCTCACCTAGCGTAACAGAGTTGTGACCCCTCTTGGTTGCCTACCCTCCAAAGCCTAATGCTTTCTTATTAATTTCAACACCCTAATGGCAATGCCTGCAATTTCCACCTCGGCATTGCGGTGCCTTAGGACATGTTGAATAAAGGGAGATCGCGATTAAAACCGCGACTAGGAACCTCAATGTTTGGCTATCCTAAGTGTTGTTTTGAGTTTGCAATAGCAACCTTAGTCGCCAAAGCAACCTGTTTTGAGACTGGTCAAACACCCGCTTAAGTGACCATACTTCACCTGGCAACGACCTGAACGACGGATGAAGGCCCATCCCTGTCAGCGCTCATACAGCCGACTGGATAAATGCTTCTGTCCGCAGTGAGCAAAGTCCGTAGGGGGCAAATCCAGTGCTTATAGTTTATCCAACTCCCTGGCGAGTTCTTCCATTTCTGCCTCAATCACCGCATCACGGGGAGGGGCCGATTCTTCTTCAGCCGCAGGCAGTTGGGCTTGGTTGGGGGCGCTGGCCGGTCCCAGCAGTTGGGCCTTCATCGCCTCTAGCTCTAGGTCAACATCGCTGGCTTCCAGGGCCGCAAACTTGCTTTCCAGATCGGCACCAGCCAACTCAGCCGCCGCTTGGGAACGGGCTTCCATTTGCAGGACCTTGTCTTCCATGCGCTCGAAGGCCCCCATTGCACTGTTAGTCCCCATCCGGCCCAGGGTGCTTTGTAGCTGTTCATTGGCCTTAGCGGCGCTGGCCCGTGCCTTGAGCATATCCTTCTTGGTCTTGGCCTCGGATAGCTTACCTTCGAGGGCAACCATGCTGCGCTTGAGCGTCTCCACCTGGGCTGTCTGTTGATCCAATTGGGCCTTCAGCGAGTTCGCCGTCTCCGTATTCACCTTCTTCCGGTTCAGGGCCTCCCGCGCCAGATCCTCATTCCCCTTTTGCAGGGCTAATTGGGCACGTTGGTGCCACGTATTGGCTTCGGTGGTGGCCTGGTTGTACTGCTGCTCCGTCCGCTTCTGGCTGGCGATCGCATTGGCGACGGCCTGTCGCATCTGGATCATATCCTCCTGCATATCGATCACGGCCTGTTCCAGCATTTTTTCTGGATCTTCGGCAGAACTCACGAGCGCATTGAGGTTAGAGCGAATTACGCGGCTGACACGGTCGAATAGTCCCATGATGGTGTCCTTGCTGGTCACTAGGTCCGGCTAACCCCGATCTGGCCCCCCGGAAGGACTTGATATACCCGGCACGCAACAGGGATTTATCCTCAATCCTACCCAGGCACCTGCGCCCGACATCGGGCTAGAGGCAAGCAACAGGGCTAACTTACTACTAGGTTAGCTTAATCGACGTTAGCTTAAGCGACCGCCCATCCCACTCTCTACGCCTGAGCCATCCCGATCGCGGCCTCAAAAAACAACTCCCCCTCAAGCTTCACTGCTCTCCCCATCGGGTTCTAAACGGCTACTCGGACGAAGGCGGTGCTTGAGGGTTGCCAAATCAGCATCAATATCACTGCCCTGCTCTAGGGCGGCAAACCGTTGCGCCAGATCATCCTGCCCCAATTCGGCGATCGCAGCAGAGCGGGCTTCTAATTCCGCCACCTTTTGTTCCATTCGTTCAAAGCTTTGCATCGCCCCTTGCGGATTCATCTGATCCAGCATGGCGTGTAAGCGCTGGGAGGCTTGGGCCGATCGGGCACGGGCAATATAGAGATCCTTGCGGGTGCGGGCATCGGCAATTTTACTTTCCAGGGTGACCATATCCCGCTTGAGCTTTTGGACGATCGTGGCCTGTTGCTCCAATTGGGCCTGCATCATCTGCACGGTCTCTTGGTAGCTCTTGCGCCGGGTTAGCGCATCCCTAGCTAGGGCCTCATCCCCAACCTGTAGGGCCAATTCCGCCCGCTGATACCATTCAGCCGCCGTGGCCGTGGCCTGATGGCATTGACGCTCCGTGCGCTTTTGGGTCGCGATCGCTTGGGCGACGGCCTGCCGCAGTTGGATGAGTTCATCCTGCATCTCGGCCACCGCCTGCTCTAACACCCGCTCCGGGTCCTCTGCCTCGCTGACAAGGGCATCAAAACTTGCCTTGAGTACCCGTGAGATGCGATCGAACACGCCCATGCCTCACTCCCTGGCCGAATAGCAGCGAATCCACATCATGTGTCACCTGAACGACACGACATTTCCTCCTATCCTATCGCACCCGCTGGCGTGGCCTATGGGTCTGTCCATACTGGCTACTCGGCCTGGATCTGCGCCGGGACTCCCTGCTGGTTGAGTTGCTCCACCATCTCCTGAGCACTGGCCCGATCGTCAAACGTGCCCAACTGGACCCGAATCCCCTCATTAAAATTGCGCAAGTAGGCACCAGGAGCCACCTGTTGTAACTGGCTCAGCGACTCATTCCCCCGGTATTCGGTCACCACATTGTAGGTGTCGTAGGTGTCGGGCTGCGATCGGGCAGTGGCCGAAGCGGTGGGCACGGTTGGGGTTACCACGGGTACCCGGGGCGGTGGGGCATGGGTGGCCGGGACGGGGAGGCTAGGGAGGGTGCTAGTTGGGGCAGCGGGCGTCGATCGTGGGGGTGATGCTGGCTGGGAACGGGGAGCCACTGCCGTTCTGGGACTTGCGGGGATCGGACTAGGAACCGTCACCTGGGGTTGAACTACCCGCAACGGAATGGTTTCGATCGGCGTAGCCGTCGTGGCCGTGGGGGCTGCCAACGGATTAGCGACTGGGCTGGGACTCGCAGCCGAACTGCTAGGGGAGGGGCTGGCGCTCGGAGCTAGCGTCGGTGCAGGGGAGGGAACCGTCAGGGTGCCCAGGGTATCCAGGTGGAGATCGACAAACTCATCCGTTGCCAAATTGGGGACATTGGGCAGGGTTGTCGGTGTGACCGCAGGGGGGGACTGGGCTGGCGACTCACGGCCTTGCAAGTTGGGATGGAAAAAGCGCAAACTGTTAGGGTTCAACAAGGCATAGCCCAGGCTGAGGCTAGACAGGAGCAGGAGCAGTAAGGACCCCAGACCTAGCGGGGACAGTAATCCTCCCTTATTCTTAATCTGGCTGGGATCAAGGCGATCGTCCTGGACTTCTTCGGCAGCTAAACTTTGCAGCAATGCCTCGGAGGACGCTAGGTAGTCATCGGGCAGGGGCGCGTCTGGGGCAAACGCTGGCGGCGGCGCTAGGGCTAGATCAGGGGGTGAGGTCGCAGCCGGACTGGATGGCACAACGGCTAGAGCGCCCAATGCTTCGGGTGAGACAGGACTGGGGATTGCGGTCTCAGGGGCGATCGGGGCAGGCACACGGTCTGGCTCCGCAGGGGGACTAATGGAGGGACTAACGGGTGGCGCAGGCGAGGCCGCCTTGGGAGCCGCTGGTGGGTAACTGGCGGGACTGGCGAACTCAGCCGATGAGCCAACTGACGGGGGTGGGACAACAGCAGGTGGGACAACAGCTTTCCTAGGGGGGGGAGAGGCTATTGGGGGCTGGAACAACTCCACGGGTGTAGGCACAGGTGAGCGTCGCCCCAAGACCCGGCGTGGGGGAGCCGAATAACCCGCCTGAAGACGGCGATACCGGGCCAACTCCTCGTCTAGTTGCAGGTCTAAACAGCTTAGCGCCGCCTGTAGGCTGGGTTTCAACCCCTGAGTCGGCGCAGCTTGGTTAGCGTGGGTAACAGAACTTTGGCGCATAGGGATAATGGGAACGCAATGAACTCACCGATTGCCACAGCAACCTGGGCCGCACGTAGACCCCCCTGATTCCGATCGCGCGCTCGATTTGTCCTAAAATCTGCACTGAAATCCAAGCCCAGGAAGTTAAAGTATGGCTACAACCGCGATCGCGACCCGATCGGGGTGACCGGATCGGCTCATAGCCTAGCAGTAGAATCGGAATTTGCCATCTTTTGTCCCCCTGGGCACACCCACTTGAGGCATCCGTCAATGGCCTGCCTTCCTGCCCCTTGGTCTACCCCGTCGGGATGCTAGATGGCTATCCATCGGCCCTGTCCTTAACGCGCCTCCCCTCGCATGTCCTGGCAATCGCTTCCCCAGCTTCTTCAGCACGTTGCCCAGCAACCCACCTGGCAGCAGCACCACCACTTCCAGCAACTCTTGCGGGATTGGCCGACGATCGTGGGCGATGTGGTGGCCCAACAAACCCGACCGATCTCAATTCGGCGGGGGGTTCTCTGCGTCGCCACAGCGAGTTCGGTTTGGGCACAGAATTTGAGTTTTGAACGCCAGCGTATCCTCGCCAAACTGAACGCTATCTTGCCCCAGCCCTTGACGGATATTCGTTTTTCTGGCGCCCAATGGTCCGAGGTGCCCCTAGTCACCAGTGCCGATCGCCCCCTGGGGCAGGCCCATCCCAGTTTCACACCAGTGGTCAACGCCCCAGCGTCCCCCCCGATCGAGACAGCCGCCACCCCCGATCGGGCCTTTCAACACTGGCAACAACACCTCCAACAGCAACGACAACAGTTGCCCCTCTGTCCCCAATGCCAGTGCCCTACCCCACCCGGTGAACTGGCCCGTTGGAGCGTGTGTGCCCTGTGTGTTCGCCAGGCAAATGCGCAACCCAATCCGAATAGATAACTAAGGCATAAATGTATTTTGCTCGGGTGTTGGTTTTTGGTTTGGCGTGATCCCTGACTAGATTGCCGATCGCAGAGATCTATCTTAAGGGGGAGATGATGACATTCCTTAACAAAAAATCGACTACTTTCTAAAGAGAAAATAAAGAGATTTTAAGACTTCCACTTTACTTTGGGATCGCTCTAAGGCATAGGGTAAAAGCATTGTAGCGTTTTGAATGCGGAGAGATCGCCAAGGGGGCGTGAGGGATGATGAGGTAACTACCTATGATTAGGGGATACTAAACGATGAATACCTCGGAAGCACCACGCCATGCTGACTTCGCCTGTCGGCATTGTCAGTCCTATAGTCCAGAAGGACGCCGGGGCGGTCATTGCCAACTTTTAAATGTGGCCGTTCAGGGGTGCTGGCGTGCGTGTTCCCTAGGCGCGTTGTCTTTTACGCCTGAAGTTGAGCGACAATCGCAACCAGCCATCTGGTCCAACGCAGGCCATCCTCGGTTGGTAGAAGCGGGAGCACACGACCTGGTTAGCACGATGGTTTTCACGCCACCAGCGGCGATGTGGGGAACCCTGCCGGTGGGGATCACCCGCCTGCGCGAAACCGTAGCCGATCCTTCCGCAGCTTAAGAAAAAAATTTTTCCAGCTTGTTTTTGATCAATTTTTCTTTATTTATATCGTTCGCGGTCATGGGTCATGCGCTGTTAATGTTTGTGGGTTTGGGAAGCGTCCGGGCAGGGTTGCCGAAAAAATACAACGTTGTTCGCTCGTCTGAAGAACACTAGTAGCCTGTCAAGGTTCATTGGGTAGGTTGGGTCAAACGCAGTGCGCCCCAACAAGGCCAGTAAATGTGTTGGGTCTTGCAGGCTCGACACCAACCTACAACCCATCATTTTAGGCATGACAAACTACTAGCCTCCGACCCCTAAGGTTCACCCAACACCAACTAACCCCAAACTGGAACTGGCGTTTAACCAACCGTCGTTTCAGTTTTTTTTAAGGAATCTAAAGCAACTGTTTTTTTGTAAAGCTAAATTGCACAGTGTTTGCATTGCCGCGTCTTCGGTCAATACTCAATCGTAAGGGGCATTGAGCCGAAGGACGGTTCAAAAGGTTTGCTGTTGCTGTCAAGGGAGGACAGCCCATGAGTGCTGAAACCTGCTTTAATCAAGGCTTAAGTCAGTTTAAAACTAAAGATTATGATGGCGCGATCGCGAGCTTTACGGAGGCGATCCAGCTTTATCCTAAATTCGCTGCCGCCTTTTTGCAGCGGGGAATAGCCTTGGTGGCGAAGGGCAAATTCCCGGATGCCGTGCGAGATTTCACTCAGGTGCTCCAGCTTAACCCCAATGCCCATGATGCCTACCTGGAGCGGGGGAAGTTACGGGTGCGGCTAGGCGATCGCACGGGGGCAATGGCGGATTTTGACCAGGCATTGCAATTACGCCCCAATGCGGGAGCGGCCTATATCCAGCGTGGGATGCTGCGGGCCAAGCAGGGGGATCGGGACGGGGCGATCGCGGATTTTGATCAAGCCTTGATCCTCAACCCCCACGCAATTGCAGCCCTCATCCAGCGGGGGATGGTGCGGGCCAGCAGTGGCGATCGCGCTGCCGCGCTGAATGACTTTAACCAGGCCCTAGAACAGCAGCCCGATTCTTCCTTGGTCTATCTGCAACGGGGTATTCTCTGGCGCGAACTGGGGGACCTTAAGGCGGCCCTCACGGACTTGGATCAAGCCTTAAAGTTACAGCCCAGTTCCCTTCCCGCCTATGTCCAACGGGGCAGTGTCCAGGCACAACTGAAGCATTTCCCAGCGGCAATGGCCGACTTCTCCCAAGCCCTCCAGTTAAATCCACGGGCGGCGGAGGTGTATTACCAACGGGGCCTAATGCATGGGCTGATGGGCGATCGCTTGGGGGCAATGGCCGATTTCGATCAGGCCCTTCAGCTTCAACCCTTGGCCCCGGCCTACCTGGAGCGCGGCAAACTCCGCTTGGCTGCCGAGCAGCAGGAAGAGGCCCTGGCGGATCTGGACCAGGCGATTAAACTCAACCCCAGCCTGACGGACGCCTATCTCCACCGGGGTATCGTGCGGGCGGAGTTGGAGGATTACCAGGGGGCGTTGGGTGATTTTAACCAGGCATTGCAGTTGTCGCCCAACCTAGCGGAGGCGTACCTCGATCGCAGTGCCGTGCGGGCCGAAATGGGCGATCGCGAAGGTGCCCATGAGGATTTCAGCCGTGCCTTACAACTCAGTGCTACGCCCGTGGATGCCTACCTGGGGCGGGGAATGATTCGTGCCCAGTTGGGCGATCGCCGCGAAGCCCTGGAGGATTTTAATCGTGCCCTGCGCCTCAGCCCCAATTCGGTAGTCGCCCATCTTCAGCGGGGGTTAACGCGATCGCTCCTAGGGGACCCCCAGGGTGCCCTAGATGACTTTGACGATGCCCTAGCCATTGATGCCAATTCAACGATCGCCCATCTCAGCCGGAGTACGGCCCGCGCGGCCCTGGGAGATACGGACGGTGCCCTGGCGGATCTGGAGGCTGTGCTCGCCCTCGATCCCCACTCAGCGGAAGCCTACCTCAGCCGCAGTGCGGTACGAGCGAAGTTGGGGGATGAGCCGGGGGCTGCTACCGATTTGCAACAGGTGATGGCCCTGGATAGCAACCAGGCAAGTGTGTACAGCAGTCGCGGGCATCTGCGGTGGCAACTGGGGGATTTAGAAGGGGCCGTCGCTGACTACACCACTGTCTTTGCCGTTGATTCTCAGGCAAGTAATGCCCATCTAGAGCGGGGGCAGGTGTTGATGCAACTGGGACGGTTGACCGAGGCGATCGCCGATTTTGATCAGGCCCTGGCCCACAAACCCGACTGGATGGTGGCCTACCTGCACCGGGGAATGGCCCATGCGGCTCTGGGAAATAAACCCGCCGCGATCGCGGACTTCGAGCATGTGTTGGCCACCCATCCCAACGCGGCCCTCGCCTATCTCCACCGGGGGATAGTGCAGATGGAATTGGACCAGTGGGAGGCCGCCCAGCGGGATCTCGAACAAGCCATGCGCCTGCGGCCCCACCTGTTGAGTGCCTATGTTTATCGGGGTTTGTTATTGGCCCAGCGGGGGAGTGCCCTGGAGGCCGATCCCCGGTATCGGGAAGACGCGATGCAGGATTGGCACCGGGTGATTCGGATGGAGGTGAGTTCGGCCCTGGATTTCCTGGGACGGGGGATGGCCCAACGGCAACTGGGCAATCTGGAGGCCGCGATCGCCGATTGTAACTATGCTCTCTGGTTGAATCCCAACCTGGCCGGTGCCTATGTGGAGCGGGGATTGGCACAGGCCCAACTGGGTGATCGGGAGACTGCTTTGGCCGATCTGAACTATGGTCTCTGGCTCAATCCGGGGTTGATCGCCGGTTTTTTAGAACGGGCACAACTGCTGGCCAGTCAGCCGGACCTGGAGGCGGCCTTGGCTGACTTCAGTCAGGTATTAACGATGCATCCCCAATCCCGACGGGCGCAGTTAGGACGCAGTGCGATCTACCTCCAACTGGAGCAACCGGATGCGGCAGAAGCCGATTTGCAAGCCGTGGTCACCCAAGACCTCGACCCCCTTGCGGCACGGCGGGAACGCGGGGTGATCCGGGCACTGTTGGGCGATCCCCAGGGCGCGATCGCGGATTTGGATAGGGTGATTGAACAACAACCAGAGTCAGCGATCGCCTATTTGGAACGAGGGAAGGTCAAGTTGGCTTGCCGTGCCTATGCCGAAGCCACAGCGGATCTGCGCATCGCCGCCACCCTCTTGGAGGAACAGGGGCAGTCAGCCTTGGCGGAACGGGTGGTCAGTCTGTTAGGAGAGGATGCGTCGGGATGGAATGAAGGTGCTTGACCACCAGCGTTTGGGACTGCCCTGACGGGAACGCCCTATTTTCCGGATCGCCCGCCTCACTGTCTGAGATCAAGGGATAGGGCTAACTCACAGGCCCGGAAACGGGTATAGCCGATCGCTCAATGCAGGGGGATAAGATGGCTGAGATTCAGAAGCACGTTGAGAAACTAATCCAAGTGGCCCAGTCAGGCGATGAGGTTTCCCTGATGCACTCCGTTACCTGGCTCCATGATCGCCGGTTTAATGCCGAAGATGCCGTCACGATCGTCGTCGAAGCCAGTGTTGCCCTCCTCCACTACGGCCAAAAAGCCCAAGCCCGCCAACTCCTCGAACGCTTTCTCGAAGATGCCGATCCTGAACTCGTGACCAAAACGAAAATTCGCCTGCGGCAACTCATCCTGCAACAGGAAACCGCCGATCAACCCAAAGCCAGCTAGTATCGCCCTTCTCGTCACAACGTTTCCCGCGAACCTCCCCGCTGTACCCCTAGTCACCAGAGATTGCGTACAGTGGTTAGAGGAAAGCACTTGCGAGGAGACCGTAACATGGCCCATACGATCGTGACCCAGGTGTGCGAAGGCATTGCCGACTGTGTTGATGCCTGCCCCGTCGCCTGTATTCACCCCGGTCCAGGGAAAAACAACAAAGGTACTGATTGGTACTGGATCGACTTTGCCACCTGCATCGACTGTGGCATTTGCCTGCAAGTTTGTCCCGTCGAAGGCGCGATCGTGCCCGAAGAACGCCCTGATTTGCAAACAACCCCCACTTGAACTTAGGCGTGGGAAATCAGGAGTCAGGCGTGCAAAAGCACGATGCCCCCTCACTCCTCTCTTCTCACTTCTCTCTTCTCAACCTCATCCCACCCTGCCCAGTAAATCCCACAACTGACGATCGCGAAAATCGTCAATCACCCAACTCGCTCCCACGGTCTGCAACTCAACTGGAGGATGGGTAGAGGCGACCCCCACGGTAGGAATGCCTGCGGCGATCGCCGATCGAATCCCGGAAGCTGAGTCTTCAAACGCTAGAGCTTGCTCTGGAGCAATCCGAAGTTTTTCTAGGGCCAGTTGATAGGGGGCAGGATGGGGTTTCCCCAGGGGTAACTCTGCGGCAAAGATCACCGTTGGGAAATAGTCCCAAAGATCGAGGACAGTCAGGGTAAATTCCACATTCTCACGCGGTGCATTGGTCACCACGGCTTGCTGAAAGCCCTGGGTGGCTGACCAGGATAGGACCTCCGTGAGACCGGGCATCCGGGTCAGGTTGGTGGCCAATTGGCGGAAGTAGGCTTCCTTTTCCGTCGCCAACGCATGACCCTCATGGGGGGACAAGTGGGGGAGCAGATCCCGCACAATGTCGGGATTCAGACGACCGCTGATATGTTGCCGATAAAAGCGATCGTCAATCTCTAGGCCCTCGTTCCGCAAGCGCTCTTGCCAAGCCTGAAAGTGGAAGGGATCGGTATTGGCCAAGGTCCCATCCAGATCAAATAGTAATGCTGTTAGCATTCGTCGGGTAACCCCTAGGCTAGGGTTGCCAGATCGGCAGCGAGGGTTTCCTCGTCCTCCTGTTCAGAGATGGGAGCCACCGAATTGGCCGACACGATCGCACCCAAATCTAGCTTTTCCTTCACCTGTTGCTCGATCGTTTTGGCGATCGTGGGATTGCTTTCCAGGTATTGAATCGTATTATCCCGACCCTGGCCGATATTATCGCCGTTGTAGCTGTACCATGCGCCCTTACGGACAATCACCCCCGTTTCCTCCGCCAAATCCACCAGACAACCCACGCTGGAAATGCCCTTGCCAAAAATGATGTCAAACTCTGCCAACCGGAAGGGCGGGGCCACCTTATTTTTCGCCACCTTCACCTTGGCGCGAATCCCAAATTCCTCTGTCCCCTTCTTTAGGGTTTGAATTCGGCGAATATCCAGACGCACCGAGGCATAAAACTTGAGGGCTTGCCCCCCCGTCGTGGTTTCTGGACTGCCGTAGGTGACGCCAATCTTTTGTCGTAACTGGTTTAGAAAAATCACCGTACAGCCCGACTTGCCAATGTTGCCCGTAATCTTGCGCAGGGCATGGCTCATCAAGCGGGCCTGCGACCCTACCTGGGTTTCGCCGATTTCCCCTTCAATTTCCGATCGCGGCACCAATGCTGCCACCGAATCAATCACGACAATATCCACCGCCGTCGATCGCACCAGTTGATCCACGACCTCCAGGGCCATTTCCCCCGTATCCGGTTGTGAGACCAGCAGGTTTTCGATATCTACCCCCAGCGCCGCCGAGTAGGTGGGGTCAAGGGCGTGTTCCGCATCCACAAAGGCAGCAACGCCCCCGGCCTTCTGGACTTCCGCGATCGCGTGGAGCGCTAACGTCGTTTTCCCCGAACTTTCGGGACCATAGATTTCTACCACCCGTCCCTTGGGCACCCCCCCCCCTAGGGCAATATCCAGCGTCAGGGCACCCGTGGGGATCGTTTCCACCTTCATCCGGGCCGCATCCCCCAGCCGCATGATCGATCCCTTGCCAAAGGTGCGCTCGATCTGGGTCAGGACTTGGGTTAGGGCCTTATCCCGCTCTGGGTTGCTGTTTTGGGGCGGGGTTGCCTTGTTATTGCTATTGCTTGCGGCGTTGCTTGCTTTAGGTGCCATGCTGGTTGCGTCGGTAAGGTCGGTGAAAAGGGACAGCGTACGCGATCGGGCCAAAATCTCAATTCCCCTATTTTAGCGGTTTCCGATCCAGATGAATCGGCTAGACAGATAATTATGTACTATAAATTTTTTCAATTGCCAAGACGGTCTGTCCACTCAGCGTCAGAGGTTCCAACCCCCTGCTACTTCGATCACCTGGCCCGTGTAGTAGCCCGCCTCTGGGGCCACCAGAAAGTCGATCACCTGGGCCACTTCGCCAACGGTGGCCAGCCTTCCCATCGGGATCTGGGTCAGGGGTTGACTCACGGAGGTTTCAATCACTCCTGGGGCCACCACGTTAGCCGTGATCCGGTGGGAGGCCAGTTGTTTGGCGAGGGCTTTGGTGTAGAGAATCACGCCCGTTTTGGCAATCGCGTAGGGGGTAATCTGGGTTCGGGCCACTAAATTTTGTGCGCCGGCAAAGCCCAGGTTAATAATCCGCCCCCAGCCCGCTGCCTTGAGGTGAGGTAAGGCGGCCTGGGTGACATAAAAGGTGGCGTTGAGATTGGTATCTAAGATTTCGTGCCATTCGGCGATCGACATCTCATCAATGGGCTTTTTGAAGTAATTGCCCACATTATTCACGACCACCGACAGGCCCCCAAATTTCTCGACAACAGTGTCTACTAAGGTCTGCACGGCTTGGGGTTGGCTCACATCGGCGGAGAGGGCGATCGCCTGTACCTGATGGGTCCGCACATCCTGGACCGTCTGTTGGGCTGCCGCCCCACTACGGTGGTAATGGACCGCTACATCAAAGCCCTGTTGTGCCAAGGTCAACGCGATCGCCCGTCCAATGCCCTTAGCTGCACCGGTCACTAAAGCCGTTTTACTCATAACGATTTTCTGATTTTAGGCAGGCTAGATAATGCTCAACCAGGACTTTTGTATAGGAATTTAAGGGATAGAGAAGCGCCTCCTCCGGTGATAGCCATTCCCATTTGACAATTTCCTCATTGGGTACGATCGTTTCCGTGGTTGTCGTCGCCCAATAATTCAGCAAAATGAAATGGGCTTCTCGATAAAATTGGGGATCTAACACCGCCTCTTGCAACAGGGCAAACTCAATATCGTCTAACGCTAAGCCCACCTCTTCACGAAATTCCCGCTTCAGTGCCGCTTCCAAGGTTTCACCCCAATCAACTTTGCCCCCAGGAACCCCCCATGTCCCGCGCCATTTGGTCGTTCGGACGATCAACACCCGCCCCGATGGCCCTCGCACGAGGGCACCAACGGTAGTCAGGGGAAACGATCGCTTCGGGAAAGAAGGTTCACTCATAATCAGGACGTTGGGGGGAATAGCCAATAATGCAATTATTATAGGGAAAAATCCGATTTCCAAACATGAACAGCCCGCTGCGCCAAGCGCTCCTGTCGTGCAGCTAGTGTGTGAGGTGTCCATTCTTCCGCCAATATATTTTGCGTTAGCTGATACACACTTTTTCGATAAACTTCCTGTTTTATGGAATAAGGCTCATTGCCAATTTTGCGATTGAGATTGGGTTCTAAAGGCGTTAAATTTCCAATTCGACAAACCATTGCCTCAAGTTCAGCATCGGTAAAGTTTTTGCGCCAGAAATCACTGGGTGATTCCGGTAAGATATGCTCGACTGAGAAGCTATCTTCACTCAGATCTTTCCGTCCCGATGCATCTTGCTCTAGCTTCCAAAGAATATAGCGTGCCAGTCCTTTCTTTTGTCCACTGGTAGAAATAGAGAGCAAAGAAAAATCCTGCTGAAATTTCTCATCCGAAACATAGACGGGGTGAAGCTGCATAAATACTTGTTTAGGACTGGTTATCTCACCCTTGGTGATAGCGATCGCTACCTTATTGTAAAGTGTTTCCAACTCATTAGGATTTAGGCTGCTAACAACCGTATAGCGAAAAGAAAGTACACAGATAAATTTTAATAGGTGAGTAAAATCTTGAGGAGAGAATTTCTCGTATGCAGCAAATAGGGTTGGATAAGTCTGTTTTACTCGGAATAATTCCAGTTCTCGAATATACGGTCGGTTTTCTGGAATGTCTCGCCAAAATTCATCGTTGGAATTGCCGAGGGCAATAAAAAGACTACTGTAATTCTCAATTTGATCCAGCAACTCGAATACTTGTTGACCATTCTTTACAGATCCACGAATTATTTTGAATAATCTTTCTCGTCTCACCCTGACCCACTTTAGACTAATGTAATAACGGAGGAATTCAGGGAATTTCTCCATTTGAACGATATTGATAATTCTTCGCCATTGTCTCTGGGCTTCTTGTAAATCATCTGGGCCTTGAAAAAGAGAAAATAGATAATTTTTTAGTAAATCTGTGGAACTTAGTTCTATGCCAGAAGTGTTGAATGATAGGAAATGTGTTAAAAAATAGCCTCTAATCGTGTA